>JAWPMT010000006.1:0-300000 GCA_033344775.1 Cytophagales bacterium
TATTCTGCATCAATCGATATACCATGATCCAAGGTAATTGATTGGAAACTCAGTAAATCCTCCCGTAGGGTAAGTTCTTTGACAACATCCCGACAGTGACATAAGCCACCCTTGATTCTCGGTTGACACCTTTTAAATGACTCGCGTCATCATAGTCCCACCCAAAGCCTCTCTACAATCAGGAAACAACATTGGAGCAAAAGCCTCTTCCTGCTATTTCTGTGAAGTTTTATACTTTCTGATGAGTTGAGTCGATAACTGATACTTTTATATTTTACTAGCCCTTTTTTGCGTGGCATCATTCAGGTCATGGCAACTTTCTTTTTCAATGCAACAAAACGTTGATAACTCACTTAAGTCCGGGAAAAGGTCAATGAGCTGTATACAGACATTTTGTGTAAAATGCTTAAAAATCAGAGATTTGACCAAATTGCTAATCCGTTATTCACGTTAATTTAATTACACTAAATCAGAAGAAGACTAATCTGCGATTCCCGATCAGAAAATGGATTCAATATGGAACTCCTTACCTAGCAATCAACAACTTGTCACTCTTCAATTGGTTTCGGAACTGATAGATGATCGTGTAGATTCCTCTTGGTGTGTCTTGAGGTAAATAGATTTCCTGATCTTCATCGGAGGCTTCTATACGTTGGTTGAAGACCTTCTGACCTGACATATTCATCACAGAAAGCACAACCTCTTCACCCACACGGAAGCCATCCAGGTTAATATTGAATTTACCTTCCGTCACCGGATTAGGATAAACTTTGAATGTCACTTCTTCGAAGAATTCCTGCACGATCACAGCAATGATCGGACTGTACTCAAATTGGCCATCATAATCTACCTGTCGGAAACGATAATAGTTGATACCCGGCAGCGGCTGATCATCAATGAATCGATAAGCATTCCGGAAATCTGTGGTGCCATTTCCGGCCACTTCCCCAATATAGATGAAAGAAGAACCATCTTCAGACCATTCGATCTCAAAACGATCGTTGTTCAATTCTGCTGCCGTTTCCCAATTGAGGATCACGATCTTATCCTCAGCTACTCCGTCAAAGGAAAGCAATGTAACGGGAAGTGGAATTTCAACTGACTCAGCAGTATTGTCAGAAAATGTTGTGTAAGTATCACTGGTTACGATATTTGTCCCAGCATTTACAGAGCCACCTATCTCATTTCCTGAAGTAGAGAATTTTCGAGCCCTTAGCCTAGATTCCGTACCAACTACATCATCGTCGGTGTATGTGTAAGTCACATTATAATTAGGATTAACGATGCCTTCGTTTTCCAGCGACCAGTACCTACTGATAAAAATAGATTCGGTAATATTCGTATGGATCGCATCTCTCATATTGATGGTAACATTTGAATTGCTTAGCGTTCCTGAATTAAGGGTGAACGTAAACGGAGCATAATCATCCTCATCTCCGATGGGGAAGTTTAACGTTCCCGTACTGGTGACGGCATGTCTCAGTACACCAACTTCATCGACGATAAAGTAAGCTCGCTCATCACCACCGGTGATAGAAGAACTACTATTGACATTGAAATCAAAACTCGTAAGATCAACAAATCCACTGGTCAGGGTCAAGGTTCCATCAGTAGTGACATTAGACCCCATCGTTAACGTACTGTCAGTTCTTGTAGTAGCCCCAACTTTATTAATGGTCAGGTTATTAAATGTCTCACCACCTAAGGTATTTATTGTTTGCGTCGAGGTTCCATCAAAAGTAACCGTACCGGTTCTTGGCAAGAAAGTAATCTCGCTGATCCAGTTACCTTCAATTTCTATATTATAATCATCTGTGGTTCCTATGTTTCTCACATCGAAGAATGCAGCCGTACCTCCACTACTCTCGAAATCTACATTCCCCGTCACCACTATATCCCCGGTCAAATACTTGGTTGAACCGGCTGGTCCATTAGTAAACAGGTTATTATAAGTCATACCGGTTACACATTGTTCAATCACATTTGGATTCGTATAACCAATGGTAGAATTGTTATCACTCACATCAATTGTTCCTGATCCTGTAAGTTCTATGCACCCTTCACTCAGCTCTAACGTGTAGCCGTCAAGGTCTAAAGAGCCTGTTCCTTCTAGGGTCAAAGACCCAATTTCACTGTTACTGGAAAGGAATAAGTTGTGTCCATCTACAATTCTGGCGTTGGTACCAGTCGTTGGTACTACTCCAGTGGTCCAGGCCATAGGGTTGTTAAAGTCATTGCTCATTCCCGTTGACTGATATTGAACCAGAGCGATCTTGAAGTAATCACCATCATTAAAGGTCAATCCATCAACTCCTACTACGTTACCCGAAATCGGGGTGAGTGGAATGGTCGTATCAATATTGGTAAAGTCACCATCGGAAGTAACCACTAAAGCCCACGTCAAGCCATTGACTGGAGGTGTTGGCAAATAAGTGGTATCTATTTGAAAACTAATGCTTCCTGGCGAACCAGTCACATCGACTCTCCAATCTCTTTCTATGATCCTGGTACTGCCATTCGCCGGGGCTCCCGTAAAGGTCCAGGATGACATGTCTTGCCCATCATTGGCGATCATGACATATTCGTTATCATCCAGATTATTGGGATTTGATATGACTAAAAATTCCTCACTGGTAGCAGTCACATGCAAGTTTTCTATCCCTATCTGTCGACCAATTCCGATCAAATTGTAATTGAAATCTGTGGAGGAGGAACCATTGTAAGCATAGAAATCATTGGCGATTCCAATATTATACCTAGCATCTAAATAATTTTGGACAATCGTTTCCTGAGCATCATTCAAACCACTATTGTACACAATTAATTCTCCTAATTCCCCATTCAGACCTATTGAACCATCTCCAATCGTACTGTTCGCACCAATTTCTGTTGGCGTATAATCTATTCCGGAACTTAACACAGCTCCATCGGTCAATACTTCGGCCAGTCCTGAGCCGCTAACCAATTTGTACTGAATCAAAACGGGGGTAGCGTTGGATATTTCACCCCCTTCAAATACTCCATCCTGATCCTGATAAGCACCACTGGCATGCTCAAAACCGAGGATCAGATCATTGGTGGCATCTTCACCCCTGAAGATAATTTGATCAGTCGCAATGATGGATTCTGAAACCGTAAAAATGTCATAATCACTCTCCCCGCTGATCGCACTGGCTCTGGTCAGTGTCTGTGTCCCATTAAGCGTAATTGTAGCTTGATTATTTAATGTCCCAGTGGACACAGGGCCAGTGAAATCATTATTATTCCCGGAAACATCTGTCCAAGTACCTCCTGAATAATTATCTCCAATCAACCACAATAGATTACCTGAGTTATCCCCGACTCCTCCCGGTCCCGTACTTCCTGTTAGATCGTCATCATTGATGGTCAAAACATGTACGGTTGTTCCACCAATAGTAGCGTTTATGCCAGCATCAAGGGTGATCGTGATCGTCTCTGCGGATTCTGTGATCAAGTCATTGACAATGACTGCCTGAATATTTTCACTCGACTCACCAGCAAGAATCAGTAAAGACCCATCATCCAGGGTATAATCTGCACCCGAAGATGCCGTCCCGGTTACGGAATAATCAATGGACACATCATTTACAGCAACCATGTCGAGGCTGACCTCAATGTTTGCAGTCCCCCCAGACTCTCCAATGAAAGAATTTGCAGTAGTGAATCCCGCCACGGGTGCCGTATCATCATCAGTAATATCAAGCGTATATTCTGTAATCGCGCCAAGGTCTGCATTGGCCGGATTGGTCAACTGAATGGTTATAGTTTCCGTTCCTTCAAAAATGACATCATCAACTATAGTGATGTCAAATGTCATTGAGGTGGTCGTATTGTCTGCCGGAAAAGTAACCGTTGAGGTACTCAACGTAAAATCATCTGTCTCATCTGCCGCATCAGAACCTGCGGAAATAACAACCAGATCTACGGTAGTGGGTACATCATCATCCGGTATATTAATATCTAGCTGTACCTGAATAGGACTTGCCGCAGAAGCTTCTGACCCGGCTCCGGGTCCCGCTGAATTAAAGGTTACTGTTCTTCCTTCGGAGTTATCATTATCATTAATCGTATAGGTATGTACCGTATTGCTTCCCAGGGCTACATTAGAAGAAGGTGTGGTGAGTGTCACCTGAATGGTTTCATCACCCTCCTCGATCGCGTCATCGATGATACCGAGACTTATGTTTGCTGTCGACTGGCCTTCAGCAATAGTGATTGTGCCACTTTCTAGTAAGTAATCTACATTTCCGCCAGTTGCAGTTCCACCGGTTGCTGCATAATTCACAGTGGCATCAGCGCCCAGCGTAAAATTCAGTGCTACTTCAATACTCGGATTGGTATTGTTTTCATCGCCATTTGAATCCGACAGTGAAAACTGCACCACGGGTTGTCCAACGCCTATGGTAATATAGGTACCAGAGGCGATCGTAACTTCTTCCGAAACATGGAATCCAAAAATCTCAGAGTACTCTACCTGATAAGTCACCGCTCCGGACCTGAAGTCGCCATCATCATCTGTCCAAATCACATATTGGTCAAATCCCGTTGGCGGCGCTGGCAATTTTAATGTATCGATCATCAGAATAATCGTTCCAGGAGCTCCTGTAATGTCTGTTCTCCACTCTCTGGCCAACCTTCTTACACTGGAACCTCCACTTGGAGCTTCAGTAGTCGTCCAGGTCAAATCATCTCCATTATCATGCCCTGCAAAAACAAATTCATTGTTATCCAGATCACTTGGTCCACTAATCATTAATAAACTATCAGACATGGACTGTAGGTGCTGTTCATCATTTGCCCGACCAATTCCCACTATGTCGAAGCCATAGGTTCCTTCGAAAGCATAGTTATCATTAGGTATAGTAAGGTCGTATTTGTTGGCCAGATAGTTTTCTACAATGATTTTCTGGGCGTCATTCAGGACATTTCTATAAATAATGAACTCCGATATATTACCACCAAAGTCTGCCGCTGCCTGTGTCTGGTCAGCATCTCTGCTCCCCAAAGCGAAATTGTCATTAATGGCCATTACCTGGAAGTTATTATCCGCACCTACAGCAACACCATTTCTAAAAATTTGGGCGTTGTTAGATCCATCCTGGCTATCAAAAAGCCAGGTAGTAATATCTTCGGATGTACTCGTACTAACCGGTCCGTTTGTTCCATCCAGGCTATAGAGCCCAGTAGCACCTTGTCCTAATCTGAATGCTCCGGTAGCCGCGGTGTTATTTTCGATTAGATACTCGCCGCTCGTCTGTGACATCACAGAAAGGAATGAATAATTGGACAAGGCATTACTAAATCCACGAGGCGACTGGAATCCTTGAACAGAACTAGAAACAACCACCGTATTCCTCAGATTAAAAGCATCAACATCAAACGACGGAGCCGTACCAATTGCTGTGAAGTCATTTCCATTTCCAGAACGATCTTTCCAGGTCGACACACTGGCACCATCCATCGCATTGGCGACTCCTTTTCCATTGACCGCTGTTGCATCCAGCCAGAGCATGTTACTTTCGTTATCGCCTACGCCTCCCGGTCCATAAAAACCAAAAGCAGCATCATTGTCTGAAAGTGTGATGGTATGGGTCGTCTGACCGCCCAAAGTCCCTCCCATTTCATTACTAATCGTGAGAATGATTGTTTCGGCACTCTCTTCTATGCCATCATCTGTCAATGCGACATTGATTGTTCCCAGTTGGTCTCCTGCAGCTATGGTCAATGTCCCAGCGGATAAACTATAATCGGTCCCACCTCCGGTTGCCGTACCTCCGGTAACCGCAAAATCAATACTTACATCTTGCCCTGAGGTGGCAGACAGTTCTACTACAATTGGTGCGATACTTCCACCTTCATCAATGGTTGTGGCAGCACTTTGAAATGCGACAGTTACTGCTGCGTCATTATCGGTGATGGAATATGTATGTGTTACATTAGCTCCAAGGTTTGCATTGATCGGGCTACTTAAACTTATCTCGATGGTCTCAGTATCTTCACTTAATACATCATCAAGAATGGTGAAATCAATGGTACCGGATGTTTGGTTGGCGGGAATAGTAAGGGTATCGGCCGTAAAGGTAAAATCTGGTGCTGGGCTTGCTTCCGCTGTTCCTCCAGTGATCGCATAATAAACTTTCGTGTCATTCGTAGCATCTACACTACTTAAATCTACCTGAAGGGAAATGTTTGTCACACTTTCCGCTCCAGATGAATTATCTACATTAAACTGAATATTTCGTGCGTTATCGTCATCGTTGATAGTATAGGTAAATACTTCATCGATCAGTGAAACTCCCGCTGGTGAATTACTCAGCGTGATGATGATGGTTTCATCACTTTCAATATCAGAGTCATTGATAATACCAAGTGGTAAATTGGCAGTTGTTTGTCCAGCGATGAATGTTAGCTGTCCCGAGGCAGCTAAGGAGTAATCCGCATTACTTCCGGTAGCCGTTCCACCAGTAATGGCATAATCTACCGAAACGTCCGTACTACTTTCGAGGCTTAATTGTACGGTTGCATTTGCAGCAATAGTTTCCGAGCCTGAAAGTGCAACCGACTCAAAGGAAATGGACCGGGTAATGATACCGAAGGTTACATAATCACCGGAAGTGATAGAAAGATCGTTTGCTATGTACTGGCCGTCAACGAATACCGTATTGATGACTGTTGCACCTGAAGTGAAGTCGCCATCCGCATCCGTCATAATAATGTAGTCTTCATTTCCATTTGGAAGTGCTGGAAGCAAATCCGCATTGATGGCAATACTGATGGTTCCAGGAGACCCGGTATTATCAAACCTCCATTCCCTGGCGGTTCTTTGGATCCCTGCAGAAGGAATTTCGCTGGTCGTCCATGAAGAGACGCCACCATTGTCATGACCAAACAATACATATTCTCCATCATCCAAATCATCCGCATTGCTGATCGTCACAATCCCCGCCCGTGCCGCTACATGTTGATTATTGATATCTACTCGTCCTATTCCAGCTACTTCTACCCCATGGGAGACTTCAAAATTGTATAGATCATCCGATATGGTAAGGTCGTACTTCGCTGCTAAGTAGTTATTGATCAAGTTAGTCTGTGCAGCGTTGACATCTCGACTGAACATGATCACCTCTGCGATATCTCCCTGATAGAATTCTGTGCCGTCTTTACCCAGATAGAAATTAAATTCAGTATGCTCTGTAAATATGGCATTAGCATCATCTCTATTGACTAAAACACCATTGTTTCGGTACACGAGGAAAGTGTCTGATGAAACAATATGAGTGAATATACTATGATTACCCGCCCATGCAGGAAGATAGGTGGTACTGAAATCGTCACCGGCCAGGTCAAATACTGCATTTCCAGCACTGTTTGGAATCGAGGCACTGACACTGTTTGCATCTACTGTTCCGGATACATTATTGTCTGTGGCATAGGCATATGAATTCTGATTCAGGTTGTCAGTTTCCGATACAATGAAAATGGATAACTCATTACCAGGAAAACTAGCAGCAGTTAGCGTACCCTCCGAAACTAATGCATCGCTAAGGTTCTTAAAACTGATCTCCTTGTGACCATTCACCGCATTATCAACCACATCCGGAGCAGTACCGACAGGCACCATGTCATAATCCACGCTGACATTTTGGATAATATTATTCCAACTGGTAACACTGCTTCCTGAAAAGTTAACAGAATCAGCAATCAGCCATAATTTCAAAAGGTTTTCTCCAAGCGCGTTTTCGACATCCCCTACGCCACCTGGACCTTCGAATCCTAAATCGTCATTGTCAGCAATGGTCACGGTATGCACATCAAAACTTGCTTTAAGAGATCCGTTTACCGGATTCGAGAGGGTAATCTGTACCGTTTCAGGCGTTTCAATTTCTACATCATCGATTGGCTGGAAACTAATGGTCGTTGTTAAGCTTCCTGCTGGCACTGTAGCCGTTCCCGTCAAGGCAATATAGTCTGTACCGGCAACCGCATCACCGCCTGTTACTGCATAATCTACACTAACATTATTTCCAGATTCCAGTCCAAGTTCAAGGGTCAGTGCCACCACACTTGCTCCTTCATTCGCTACAGAAACGATATCTACAAAACCAATCTCCGGACCCGTATCATCGTCTGAAATCGTATAAGTGGTGGTACTTTCGGATCCAACTTTCGCATTAATTGAAGGATTGGAAAGTGAGATTTCAATCGTCTCATTCTCTTCATCGATCAGGTCATTGATCAACGGAAACTGGAAGGTTGCACTTTGTTGACCCGCAGGAATGGTTACCGTCCCCGAGACCAATGTATAATCCTCGTTGTTTACAGCCGTTCCGCCGGTTGCCGTATAAGTCACGGTGGTGGCACTTACATTGTCGATTGGATTTACAGCAACGGTAATTTCCAATTGCTCCGCACTATTTTCTGCGATCAGACAAGAAGCACTTGCCGTTTCAACCCCTACGGAATAGAAACTCGACGGATTGTTGTAGTTGTTGTACTCTGTGGCTATTCTGGCAGCACTCAACAACCCATTGTAGATCCGCACTTCATCCATTTGGCCATTGAAGCGGTTATTGGTTTCGCCTGACAGGGTCTCTCCTCCTATTGCGGCACTACCCACGTCAACACCCCAACCTCCATTGCCATTGGCTCCTGTCGTACCTAGTGCACCATCGACATAAATGGATCTGCTACCAGCTCCATCTGCTGACTCTACGTTCACCACACCAGAAACATAATGCCATCCTGAAGACGCACTGATTCCAGAACCATTAAAATCTACACTGGTGGGTCCGGCACCTCTGCTAAAGAACCTGACTCTTCCAACATTATTCCCGTCGAAAAGCGACAAAGAATAACCATTAGAATTATTATCATCATCTATAAATACCCGTTGCCCGTTCTCATCCGTATCGGGATTAACAAATGCCGTAACCGTAAAATCGGTCTGCAAATTAGGAAAAGAAGCCAATTCGATAAAATCACCGGCACCATCAAAATCCCGACCATTCCCAACCTTAGCACTTACATCGGACGTACCATTGTCCGTACCCCCATAACTGTTTGGTGATGAATCTCTTACATCTCCACCCATGTGCCATACGGCAACGTACTCCGACCAAACAGAAGAAACAGAAGGATCTGTGGTAATATTACTATTACCGTAATGCATAGACAATTCGGTATCTTCATTGAAGTCAAGCGTGGGAATGAGTACCCAGGCGATGTATTCTCCGGTCGTTTCATCATACCTTTCTATTTCGTGATCAAGCCAGATTAGCGCATCGCGGTAAGTGAAGGCGATATCATAGCCATTGCTGTTTTGAACATTGCCCCCATTGGCTACGGTTGCTAAATCGCCATCTGTAAATGAGACCAACAACGGGAAGTTGATAAGGTCCGCGCCATCGGCATTGTCTACCTGCGTGTTGTCAATGGTGATGGTCTTTGTGAAGCCATAATCACAAGGATTTCTGAATTCAATATCTCTTTGATTATCGTCATCGGTGATGGTGTATGTAAATACAGCATTGGTGCCAAGTAAGGTTCCTGTTGGTGCAGCCCCAAGGGTAATCACAATCGTTTCATCCGTTTCAATCTCAGACTCATCCAAAATTCCTAAATCAATGATTTCATCCGTTCTACCTGCGCTAATGACGAAAGAACCCGTTGTAGCGATGGAATAATCAGCACCTGAAGTGGCCGTTCCGGCGATGGTATATGGAATGGATAGGTCTGAACCTGACGCTACGGACAAAGTCAGGCTGATGGTGTTATTCGTACTTTCTACCCCCTGGAGCGCATTTTGTGAAAATTCGATGGTTCTGCGATGAGTGGCTATGGTGAAATATGTCCCCTGCGCAATCTCAATATTATTGGCAATGAATTCACCGCTCACTTCTGTCATGGCATAGATGGTTGCACCAGCACTAAAAACTCCATCATCGTCCGTTAACAAGACGTATTCGGTAAAATCTGTGGGCAGTGTTGGTAAGAGACTTGCGTCAATGGCCACAGAGATCGTACCAGGACTACCAGTGACATCTACCCTGAATTCTCTTTCAATGCGCTGAATGTTATTCAAATCGGCAGGAACATCGGTCGTCCCCCACGCTGAAATAGATTGATTATCATGACCTACAAAAACATAATCCCCGTCTCCTAAATCACTGGCGTTGGATATCGTAATCAGGCCGGTTTTGGCCGCAGTATGGAAATTCTCCGAATCTTCTTGTCCAATGCCAATGACTTCTGCACTATGGCTTGCCTGAAAACTATAAAAATCATTGGTTATAGAAAGCCCATACTTAGCGGCTAAGTAATTTTCAGTAATGATTCTCTGAGCAGCATTCACCGGACTGGTGTACATGATGTACTCCATGATGTCTCCGGCAAAGTTGTCCACACTAGCTCTACCTAACGTAAACTTACCGCTTGTATGATCTAAAACAGTACCCACGTCATTGTCTGAACCCACCAAAACACCATTTCGATAAGCCCTTTGACCCACATTAACGCCACTGGCACTTACCACATTACTAAATAAAGAGGGTTCTCCTACCCATTCGTTTAGGTAAGTAAATTGGATCCTCGGGGTACAGCATGTCCCTATGTCGAAGAATGCATTACCATTCCACGGCATGTGAGAATTGAAACGAGTCCCCATATTGATGGTACCATACACTGTAGATTGCTGGAAAAGGTTATCGTGTGTGGTAACTATAAATGCAGTCCCCTCATTGAAAGGAAATGTAGCGACACTCAGATTATCCACACTGGTCATGCGATCATTGACCGTACTACTGAAGCTCACAGCCGCATGACCATTAGCAATATTTTCTACATAAGTCGGATTAGCAATATCTGGTTGCATGTCCAGACCTGGATTATTGATCTCGTTTTCCCAATAGGTTGCATCGGTATTGTTCCCTGTGTTGGTCACTGAATCGGCAATCATCCACATCACCAGTGTTCCTGAACCGTCCGCATCACCCACTCCACCAGGTCCATCGATACCAAAGTTGTCATTATCATTGATGGTTACAATGATCTCATCAAAATCAGCATCAAGTAGCCCATTTACAGGGTTGGAGAGCGTAATTGAGAAGGTTTCTCCCAATTCTATGATTTCATCATCGATGATGTTAAAACCAACTTCAGCGGAAGTAGAATCTACTGGCACAGTCAATGTGCCGCTACTCAAGATGTAGTCCGTTCCTGAAGTAGCACTTATATCGGCAATCGTGTAATCTACCGTAATCGATTGGCCGGAAGAGGCACTTAAATCAACGGTCCATATGCTTAAATCTGAGCCTTCATTGACGAAAATGATGGTATCAGATGCTGCAATCGTAGGTCCATCATCATTATCCAGAATAGTGATCTCTATTTCATTATCAGCACCAAGACTTACGTCTGAAGTTGAAACAGGATTTGAAAGGGAAACGGTCAATGTCTCATCCGTTTCGTCCTGAGCATCATCCGTAATATCGATCGTGACGATTGTGCTAAGGTTACCTGCGGTGATTGTCGCAGTTCCTGCCGCCAAAACATAGTCGGTACCACTAGATGCCGTACCTCCGGTAATGGCATAATCAATAGCCACATCATTGGCATCCAAACCAGAAAGCGCAATCGTAAGGTTGACACTGTCCGCATCTTCACCCACTACCAATGGTGGCACCACACTCTGACTTCCAAAGGTCAGATAGTTGGTTGAAGGATCCATGCTATTGAACTCTGTCGCAATCCAATCGGCGTTCCTTACAACCGACGAAACCCGCACTTCGTCAAAGTTCCCTATATGCCTTCTTGAGGTCGTGTTGTCTTCGCCACCTATGGTCACATTGCCATTGGTTCCGGTGTGGGTTTGCCAGGTAGATCCTGAATTATCAGAAAGATCGCTGATGTCAGAAGCCCCGTCGACGTAGATAATCCGATGAAAGTTGGTCCGGTCTACTACAAAATTCAAGTGATACCACGTATCCTGCGAAAGGGTATTCACTGCGTCGATGATACCGGCACCAGAAAAGCCACGTTGGAATGATCTTATGTTGCCTGCACCCCCATCTCCCAGTGAAAATGCATATCCCTGTCCCCCATTGTCATCATGAAACAACCTGGCATTATTTGAAATGTTATCAGTTTTCATCCACATGGAAATAGTGAACTCCGTATTCAATTCGGGCATGGAGTTTGAAATCTGAAACACGTCATTGCCGTCGAAGAATTGGGACCTGCCCGCGATAGCATCCGCTTCAATGTCCGTGGAACCAGCTTGTATGGTTCCATCATAACCATTAGGTGAAGAATCATCATTGTCACTCATGTGAAATACCACATGGTAGTCTACCCATACCCCAGTAGTAGAAGGGTCGGTGGTAATAGACGAATTACCATAGTACATATCAAGAATGGTGTTTTCTGAGGCTGAAAACACCGGAAGTCGTACCCATGCTACATATTCACCGGTCGTCTGATCATAATATTCGATTTCATGATCTAAAAAGGTAAGGTCATCCTGATAGGTAAACCGAATGTCATAGCCATTGACATGTTCAACATTTCCGCCATTGCCGATGGTTGCCAGCTGTGGATCCGTGAATTTGATCAATACAGGAAAGTCAGTAAGGTCATTGCTACCACTGACCATGCTGCTATTGACAGTCACACTTTTCTTGAAACCATAACCAAATGGTGCATCAATCTGTACCGTATTGGCTGCATTTGTCCCATCGTCTAACACGGTGTACGTACTTACCGTAGTAGTACCCAATGTACCATGAGACTGAGATCCCCCCGTCAGAGTCAAAATTATCGTTTCATCCGTTTCAAAAGCATCGCCGGAAGTTATCGGTACATTGAGTGAAGTCGAAGTAGCACCAGCGGCAATTGTGAATGTCCCTGCCGAAGGTAAATCCTCCGTGCAAGTACCAGAAACAGCATAATCAACCGTTACATTGGCATCAACCGCATACGCCATTGCAACTTCGAATACGGCATCTCCCGCATCTTCTTTACCTGAAAAGGAAGTTTGTACAAAGTTTATCTCTGGTCTATAGGCACCAATGGTCACATACATACCATCTGTAACCGTAATACCGGAAGCTTCATATTCGGAAGTGGTCCCATTAAATGTCAACGGATATTGAGTGGCTCCATTCGTAAAATCCCCATCGTCATCTACCCATAGGGTATGAAATCCAAAATCAGCATTGAAAGCCGGAAGGTTTGTCGGATCAATACTGATGGTGATGGTACCTGGATTTCCTGTCGCATCAAATCGCCATTCCCGGGCAATTCGTTCCAGGTTGGAATCTCCATTTATTTGCTCACTGGTGGTCCAACTGGTTCCATTAGCATTGTCATGTCCTGCAAATACAAAATCACCATCCGTATCTATCGAGGTGGCACCCTTGATGGTTAAAGTCCCCGCCGATTTGGACTCCAGGTGTGTGTCTGATCCGGTTTGCCCGATTCCGATGACATCTACTCCGTGTGACGCCTGAAAAAGGTAATAGTCATTTGCAATGTCCAGGTCATATTTAGCCGCAAAATAGTTTCTCAAAATGTCCAATTGGGCGTCATTCACATCCGTCTTAAACATCACCATTTCCGCTAAATCTCCCTGAAAGTTATCCGTTGATGTATGGCCTAGATAAAAGTTTGTCGTACCATATTGATTGAAGGGAGTAAAGGCAGAATTGATGGCTTGAGATTGAATGAGTTGGTCTCTAAAAAGTTCTTTGAGTGAAGTATTATGCCTGGAAATCCAGATACCGTACTGACCTACCCATTCATCCTGATAATCTGCAACGATCCTACCATCGTCATCGGTATTGTTGATCGCACAACCACAATCACCCACATCCGAAAATACCTCACCATTCCAGGGGTTATGTGCTCCTACCCTATTGGATCCACTGCCCGAATCTCCGTCAGTTCCCGTTTGATAAGAGGAAGAACGTTGTTCATTGTTATCATGTCGTAGTACATAAAGAATTGTCGCAACGTTTGAAGGGAAAGTCGTGGCATCGACTGCTGATTGAGATTCCAGGGCATCCACCACATCGGCAAAACTGATTTCAGCGTGTCCATTGAGCGCGTTGGGAATATAGGTTGGTGCTACGACGGTCGTTCCAAAACCTAGCCCGGCAACATCCGCGAGGTTAGGTAAGGTAATTACTTCATTGGACCCGTTGAAGGTTGCTGAATCCGCAACTACCCAAATAGAAAGACCATCCCCAGGATTAGTACCTGTATTAAAAGTTTGTCTGTCCCCCACACCTCCAGGACCTGTTTGCGCGTAAAGTAAAATTGGCAATGATACAACCAATAGAAACAGCCAATGTTTGAGGTTTATCATATAATCTAAGCTCTTAAGGTTCTATCCTGAAATTTAGATTAAAGCATTACTTAATTGACGATCAATTCGGTAAGCAAGCCGTAATAGTCGATGAACAAGAAGAAAGCATCCATGGACATTTATCAGCCAAAATTTTCCATAAGATTGCAAATGGTGAATGCATACTTATTTGACTTGAATATAGTTTTAAGCAGCGGGGCAAATGATCCATTGTTATGTTCTAACTCAATATATTTGAGAGGGTTTTCTTGGGGAAGTTAAAGGCAAGCGAAACAGCCATAACGTTAATAAAGGAGTCCCTCACGGACCTCTGCCTGGTGTGTAGAATTAGACAGATATTTTTAGCTCATCATTTACCTATTCGAAAGATAGGCTTGAAGTTATGATAAGTTACGTTGTGTTACATGCAAGCCAGCATATTCAACACAATGATCAAATTTTACAACGAGAGCAAATTCCTTAGCACTTCCTTAGATGAAGTGATCTAGTACCTGAAATCTAAATGCAGCACAAAAGATTATCATGAGGAAATTAACTCACATTGCCTATATGAGTCAGGCTACCTTGTATTGCCATTTCAATCAGAATTTTGGAGTTTCTTAATGCCGTACGTATCAAGCAAGCAAAAAATACATCAGAAGACTCATTGGCTATTGTAATGGAAGTAGGATATCATTTTCATATTGTTTGTGGTTTAAGGGTTTTGAAATATGTCTGTTTGATTTAATTCAGTTGAAGATTGGAATGACTGGAGAGTATCGAAGCATGGAATTGCTTTAATAACATCGGATCACCAAGTTTTCCGATCCGCTGTTCACAGTCCCGATACATTTCCAGGGATGGCTTTCTTTTGGCCGTATCTTTCTTTTCATTGTTGAGGTATCGCCGGATCTGAGCATTCAGAATCAGCTTAAGCTGCACCTCTTGTTTTCGCTTTTCCTGTACTTCCCACCACTTCTTCGATCCTGTGAAGCCATGACGGTTCGTTGGATCAAAATATCGGTCAGGTAGCTGTACGTATCGATTCTCAGGGTCTTTCTGGATATACTTCTTGACCAGAAAGATGCGCTCGGTGTAAATCTCATGGACTCGCGTCAGGCGGTCCTCAGTCACTGGTTCATACCATTTTCGAAGTAACCTCTTTGCAGCTAGTTCCTGCCTTTCGGTGAGATATGCATCCCTGTAAAGCACGTTCTTAGCCAGATTCCAAAGCCTTTCTGCGTAAAAGGAAGTGGCGGCCCGAGCTTGATTTTCAGGGGATTTATCCCCGTTTCCCTCTCTAACTCGATGCCGCCCTTTTTCCCCTGCATCTTTGTGGGCTTTTTCGGATAACTCACACTTATCCACAGCCGCCGCCCGGCCCACCGCCTTTTCGCTTTTAATCGCCACTTTTTCCCCTGTGTGTCCCGCAAGGGTGTTGCCAGTGTAGCCTGAAAAGGCTTGAGGACTTGTGAGCGCATGCTCACGCCTTTTTGAAGTGTTGCCAGTTGAGACGTTTCGGCTGTTGATGCCCTCATTCGAAGGTATTTTCATGGAGTTAACCACATCTATTATTATATTATTAGTGTTTCTAGTGTTACCAGCATCTGTATGTAGACGTTTTGTCGTTTGTTCTTTTTCAAAATGGCCTTTCTGAGCTTCTACGGCCTCTTTTGCTGATTTAACATCTTGCGCCTTTTTTGCCTCATCTGGGCTTATTCTCTCCATTACCAACAGGATATCCGGGTTTATCCACAACTCATAACTAGCATTACTACCATGCCATACCTTCCTGGAGATCACACCTGCTTCCATTAACTTCTGGATATGACGTTGGACTGTGCGGGTACTTGAATGACTCAATTTGGCCAGCTGCACATTGTTGGTTCTCAGTGATGGCAAATTGTCCTTATCTACTTTTTCTACTCCATTGGCTTTAATCAGAGCTGAACCATATAGTCTTATCAGTTCTTTAGCTGTTGCTGATACACTTTGTCTTATCTGTAGCGATAGGTCTTCTGTTTTGCTGTTGTAGGTTTTGACATATCTATCAAGGGCTTTGAAGGCCGTATGGTAATGAAGAAAGATCATTGTTGCTTTAGTTTATGGAGTTAATTGTTTGAAAAGAGTTTGAATTGGATGTTGATCAGTTATTGTTCTTTGCTGTTGCTTCGTGATCAGGGTTCATGTTCAACAGGTGAGCCATTGACTGATAGCTTCTCTTCTTGACTGGCTTTGTAAACCTTACACTTTCGTAGATGTCCAAACTTGGAACTCATGTCTTTGAAGCTTTTGCCACAGATACAGATCAACTCCTTTTCAGCTTGTTCTTTGAAATTTCGAAGGTTTTCCAGTTCCTCTTGTTGTTCTGTGTTTAGCTGTTCTTGTGCTGATAGCTTCTCCTTGTAACTAGAAAGCTTCTGGTTCAATTCATCATTGCTACCTGTTAATTCCTGTTCCTTTTCCTGATGAGATTTTAGTTGAGTCTGGTATTGGTTAAGTTCTGACCTGAGCTTGTTGATATAGATTCTCAGGTCATTGACCAACTTGTTGAACCTTGATCGCTTCATGATCTGAGCTTTGAACAGTTCACTAAAATGATGGACCGTGAAAGCGAATGTTCCTCCGTAGATTAACATCGTAACTGCCTTTGTGATCAGTTCGAGGTAATTCCTGGTATGAGGATCGATTTGTTGTTCAGGGTTAGAGAACCGGTAGAAGAGTTCATAGAACACAACCACACCATCCCAGGCCAACTCATTGATGAAGAAGATTGAGATAGCGAAGATGACTGCTTTTGAATCTCCTATCCATATCAAGGCAAAGACAATGAGGTCAAATATGATCACCACAGAATAAGCGTGGTAGAGGCTGACTGAAGTGCTTATCTTCATATATAGATGCGCACTGTGGTCAAGGTTATTGATCATTGCCCCGCTGACAATCAACATCAGGAAGGTGCGGAAGTTGAAGACGGTCGCTATCCATTTTTCACGGATTTCGATAGGATTACCAGAGGAGTCAGTTTTTTTATTACTATTCATGTTATTTGATGTTTGAAGCTTTGAAAGACTTGGAGTTTGTTACCAGAGAATCACAAGGAGGCGTGATGCTTAAAAAAGGGATGACCTCAATTGAAGCTGCTCACAACTCTGAATTGATTTGATTAATTGTTCCTTTGATTTCTGATCGCTGCAACCAGATCATGGAAGGCCAGAATGGCACCAGATAGGAATTGCAATACAAAACGACCTGCTACAAGGCCAACAATAACCCAGACTCCAGTCTTGACAACTTTGATCTGACCCTGGCTCAGGATCTGATTTTGATACTCGAATAAATGGGTGGCTTTTTGTGATGTTGAATTTCTCATTTGAAATGGATTTTGATTGATATCACACTTCTCTAGCTCACATAGAGAAATTCAGAATAGCGCGGGTATCCGCACCTAGAAAATTCGAAATTGGGACCCTTGGGCCCACATTAAAACCTCTGCTTTGCAGGGGTTTTTTTGTATACTTTTATTTCTCTCAACAGAACATCTCCATCACTGTGGATCATTCTAAAATTCCATAGACAGCCTCATCAATTAGAAAGGCGCTACTTTTTGAAATGCTGATCCGTTTTTCCGCAATCAACTAACTTTAGCTCCATGGAAATATCATGGCAAGATTTTGCTAAAGTCGACATGCGCATTGGCACCATCATTGCTGCAGAAACGTTCCCGGAAGCCCGAAATCCAGCTTACAAATTACGAGTTGATTTCGGAGAGGAGATCGGGATCAGAAAAAGCTCTGCTCAGATCACTGCGTTTTATCAACCAGATGATTTAGTGGGGAAACAAGTCATGGCAGTGGTTAATTTTCCTCCAAAGCAAATTGGCCCGGTGAAAAGCGAATGCCTGGTGATGGGAGCTTATGATGAAAATCACAATGTAATTCTAATGCACCCCGAACGACCTTTACCCAACGGATCAAAAATTGGCTAATCAACTACACATTCTTAACGGCGATGCTACCGTTCCAGAATTCCGAAAAAGCGGAATACCCGGTAAAATAGTAGTTTGGCGCGAAGTGCTGTGCGAAGGTCCGGTCAAAGGACCAATTCAGGAAGATCTATTTTGGGAACAAAGGGCCGCATACATCCAGGATAAATTTGGAGGAGAGCATTACAAGGAAAAAATGATTGCTGAATTGGATAAGATCCGGAACCTCAGCTCCTATGATGAAGTGGTCTTATGGTTCGAATACGACTTGTTTTGTCAGGTCAATTTGTTGGCTTGCCTCAACTTTATCGATCATGAAAAAATCTGTTTGGTTTGTTTGGGTGATGAGTTGGATGGTCAATTGCGTGGCCTCGGCGAAATAGCTGCAAATGACTTTATTACCTTGTTTGAAAGTCGTCTCCCCCTCTCAAAAGATGATCTTGCTTATGCAAAAGCAGCCTGGCAAGCTTACACTTCCGACACTCCTGAGCAGTTGTCGGTGTTTTCCTCTTCAGACACTTTTAAACACTTTAAACCAGCGATTGCAGCTCATCTTACCCGGTTACCTGGCAAAAACGGTCTTAATCAAGTGGAAGAAAAAATGTTACTGCTGATTAAAGAAGGGATCAACAATGATCGAAAGCTTGTAGGGACCCTGCTTCGGGATCAAGGCTACTTCGGCCTGGGCGATCTTCAATATTTCCAATATCTGGATCAATTGAGGCCGCTATTGAAGGAAGAAGCATTGGAACTCAATGAATTGGGAATCAATTGTCTTGAGGGATTGGCCGTATTTCCACAACCCGACCAGTACATTGCTGGCGTATTCCGGCCTTCGTATTTTGAGAAAACCTGGCAATAAATAAATTGCAATTTCAATTGCCCAACGGTTTATGCATCTTTGGGTGCCATGAAATTCAAGTTCACCGCCGCCTTATTGATCATCGCCTTGCCAATTCAGTCCCTTTTAGGGCAAAATGTGCCTTCTGAAAAGCAACTAGCCACTTGGGAAAGTCAAGTCAATCAATACAAAACCTCGGATACATCCCTGTTCAACATTTATCTGGATTCCATCAAAACACAGTTACTCGACAAGACAGATACCGCTCATTTCTGGAAGGGCAAATATCACATGATGCGGGCTTCACCTTCGTGGAAAAATGCTGATATCGATTGGCTTCGTGAAAATTATAAAACCGCATTGGCGTCCTTCCTGAAAACTGGAAACCAATACTACATCGCACTGGCTACCGATCGGCTTGGGCGTGCCTATGTTCACGAGCGACAATACGATTCGGCAAGAACTTATTTATACGAAGCTTACAAAATCGCTCAGGGAACGGAATCTTATGCACTAAAGAAAGATATTCTCGGCTCTTTGAGCATGCTTTATTTCTATTCGGAAGACTATGAACAAGCTTTACAATACATGAAAGAGTTTCGTTCAAGTGTGATTGCCAACAAAGACAGCACCCAGTTTGCCGGGGCGTTCAATAATCTGGCTGCAGCTTATTACAGATTGGAAAAATATGATTCATCGATGATTTATCACCGCGAATCACTGAAACTGGCTTTGGCTTCCAATAGCCAAATCGACATTGCCTTTTCTTACCTCAATTTTGGGGAGATCTATGCCAAACTGGGGGTTTTCGATAGTGCCATTCTTTATTCACAAAAGTCTGAATCGATCTTCATGTCACTCGACTACCCGTATGGAATTGCCGCTACTACGTTGAATCTGGGCAAAGCTTACATAGGTATCAACCGACCAAAAAATGCGCTCGAAAGTTTAGCTCAGTCACTTGAAAGCTCACGTAAGAACAAAGACCCGGCTCACGTAAGGGATGTATTAGACATCATGATCATTGCCAATCAACAACTTGGGGATTTTGAAGGTGCCTTCAATTCGTTATCAGAAAGGGTGACAATCAAAGATTCCCTGGATAGAATTGTTAAAAGACAGGAACTTGATGAATTGATCACGAAATACGAATCCGAGAAAAAAGAACAACTGATTAAGCTACAAACGGCGCAATTGTCTGAAAAAGAGGCACAGCTTAATCAAAACAAATACTTGATTGTCGTACTGATCATCTTTGTGGTTTCGGTCATTACTGTCTCGATGTTGAATAGAAATCGCTTGAAGAAAAAGCAGCAGCTTACCCTTCAGGAAGAGCACCTGAAATCACAAGAAGCTGAAATTAAAGCCGCCATTACTTCCCAGGAAAGAGAGCGTACCCGATATGCAAGAGACCTTCACGATGGTTTCGGGCAAATGATCTCCATACTGAACATGAACCTTGGCAGCTTAAAAAAAGACACCAATCCTGATGGAAGACAAACGGTCTTTGAAGCTTCGGAAAAGGTAATCAATGACATGTATGGCGAGCTCAAAAGGATTTGCTTCGACATGATGCCACAAACGCTGGTTCAATCCGGACTGCAAAGTGGCCTGGAAGAATTTGCCTCAAGGGTAAATCTCTCGGGCAAAATCGCTGTAGAAACAAACTTTTTCGGCCTGGAAAAACGATTATTGGATATCCAGGAAATATCACTCTATCGCATATCACAGGAGTGGGTCAATAATGTGTTAAAATATTCTGATGCTGATAAAATCACCATTCAAATTACGAGAGATGAAGAAGAAATTACCTTGCTAATAGAAGATAATGGGACTGGTTTCGACAAGTCATTATTGGAAAATTCAAATGGTAATGGCTGGAAAAACCTCCATAGTCGGGCAAAACTCATCCAGGGTTCCATTGAATTAGAAACCGAAGCTGGCGTTAAGGGAAATACCCTGATCGTAAATGCAGCGGCTAACCTGAAACAAGAACGCATAAACTCAATGGCTGAAGTTTAATCCCTTAGGCGCTTGAAAAATTAGATTCAAGATGATTTTTTGCCATATTTACTCTCTATCTGGCTTCTTAATTTATGATATTAAAGTTCTCTGATAACATTTTCCGGCAAGTAGTCGGTATAGCTGCTTACAACCTGAAGGGGATCATCGCTTTTACGATCATTCCCATCATAGCAGTGGTTCAACATGAACTAGAAGGGATTCATCACTTCACCGGATTTGATCTTCCGATCGCGCCAGTGACCATTGTTGGTGGCGCACTTGCTATTTTCCTGGGTTTTAGAAATAACAGCGCCTATGATCGATGGTGGGAGGCGCGAAAAGTTTGGGGAAGCATTGTGAATACCTCACGGACGCTTTGCAGTCACGTGCTTACATTTCCTTCTTCGAAACATGGCAATAGTGATGCGGATGCTGTGAAATCATGGCAGGCATCTATAATCAAACGGCAAATCGCCTGGTTGTATGCGTTGAAAACCACCTTGAGAAATCAAGGCGAATGGGAAGCAGTCAGTAAGTACCTTTCATCGGAAGAACATGAACGATTGATGACCCGCAGTAACAAGCCTACGCATTTGTTACATCATCAAAATCAGGCCATCGCAGAGGCTTTTGAAAAAGAAATGATCGATAGCTTCCGACATGTCGAATTATCAAAAATGGTGGAGCATCTCTACTCCTGGCAAGGCATGTGTGAACGGATCAAAAAAACAGTTTTTCCACACTACTACAATTACTTCACCAAAGTTTTCCTCTGGTTATTCATCATTTGTCTACCCTTTGCCCTGGCTCCGATCATGGAATTCATGGCCATTCCCATGAGTATAGGGATCTCCTTTATTTTCTACATCCTGGATCGGTCCGGTGAAACAACTGAAGATCCATTTGAAGGCCGTGCAGCTGACACGCCAATGAGCACCATTACCCGGGCCATAGAAATTGATCTGTTGGAAATGCTTGGGGAAGAGAATACACCTAAGCCCCGTGAAGTAAGCCTAACGAAATTCGGAGCGGCGTTTCAGGATTAGTACTTCATTGAAAAATTCAAGAAATGTCAGGTTGAGCCTGCCTTGTCGGAAGAAGGGCCTGTCGAAACCTACATGGCATCAACGATATGCATCAATCGTTCAGCCTCCTCTTGGGTATTGAAATAATGAGGGGAAATTCTTAAGAACCAATCTACACCCTTGTTCCTGGCATCAAGCAACGCATTTCTTGCTTGCCCTACGGAGAAGTAGACGCCATGTTGCTTCAGGTGACTTTCCATTTCCACCAGCCCAACACCTTCTTTTCTAAGTGTAATGATGTTGCTCAGATGAGTCCCCTTGTCTAATATCGTGATTCCGGCTACATCTCTTAAGGCCTCTCTTAATTTACCAGAAATTGCCAATCCCGCTTTTTCAATCAAAGGCATGCTCAACTCATTCGCATAACGAGCCGCTTCTTTTAATCCAACCACATTAGCATACTGAAACTCCCATAGCTCAAATCTTTGCGCGGAAGAAACCGGAAGATATTGATCCGGCTCTACCCAATCAGCACCATAGAGGTCCAGGAAAAGTGGCTCCAGATTACTTTGTAGTACCTTATCGGACACATACAGAAAACCACATCCACGCGGACCTCTGAGAAATTTTCGGGTTGTCGCGCTCAGAAAATCACATTGAATGGCTTCTACATCAACGATTAGTTGACCAACTGACTGACAGGCGTCCACCAAAAAATAGCAGTCCTCTACCTGCGCACATAGCCTACCGATGGCATTAACATCCTGAATCAAGCCAGAGCTGGTTGGCACATGCGTCACGGCAACCAACTTCGGACGATGGGCCTTGAAAAGTTGCTCGAATGCATCCAGGTCCAGGTCGCCATTCTCTGAACCAGGGACCCTGACTACTTTCACTCCTGACCGTTTTTGCAGGGACAAAAATTGAATTTGATTGGAAACGTAATCCTGGGTAGTGGTCAATATCGTGTCCCCTTTTACAAATGGGATAGCGGACAGAGCGCGCGCATACGAATCCGTTGCATTATAAGTAATTGCAATATTATCAGCAGTCGTATTGAGCATCTTCGCCACTTCCAGATAAGCAGCTTTGATCTCAGCTTCTTTTTGAGCCGCCAGAAGGTACCCTCCCACTTGCTCCTCCTCTTTCAGGTAATCGATCATACTTGCTGTAACTGCCTTGGGAGGTAAAGAGGATCCCGCACTGTTGAAGAACAACTTATCGTGGCATCCAGGGGTGTCTTCTCTTACTTTGTTGATATCAAGCATCATTCAATGTCTTTGTGATCCCTAGGGTCAATCCTCGCAATTCGGCCAGTCCGCGCAATCGACCGATCGCAGAATAACCAGGGTTTACTGATTTACTTAAGTCATCAAGCATTTGATGACCATGATCAGGGCGCATAGGTAGGTCTTTTTTGTGGAGTTGGACCAATGCTCGAACCACTTCATACATGTCTACACTCCCTGTAAGGTGATCTGCCTCATGAAAACTTCTGTTTTGCTCACGTTGTATATTACGCAAATGAACAAAATGGATCTTTTCACCATACGCTTCAACCATCTCTGTTAAATCATTATCAGCTCTTGCTCCTAAAGACCCACTACAAAAGGTCAACCCATTGGACATGCTTTTGACGGCATCCAATAATTCCCGGATATCGTAGGCAGTACTCACAACCCTTGGCAAGCCAAAAAGCGGAAAAGGTGGGTCGTCCGGATGTATGGCCATCTGAATTCCCACTTCTTCGGATACTGGAATAATATGTTCTAGAAAAGAGTAAAGGTTTTGCTTGAGCTGATCGGGACTTATAGTTTCATAGGCTTTTATCGCTGCTGCAAAAAGACCCAGGTCATATCCTTCTTCCGCCCCGGGCAACCCTTTGATGATACTTCTCTCCAATTCTTTGCATTGATCCAAGGTGAGTCCTCTGAAGTAATCCTCCGCTTGCTCAACAATTGCGGATTCATAATCGGCTTTAGCAGTTGCTCTTTTGAGAATATGAATGTCGAAGGCCGCCATTGCAACCTCATCAAAACGCAGAGCCAATGAACCGTCTTGAACTTCGTAGGTCAGGTCCGTTCTGGTCCAGTCCAGCACCGGCATGAAATTGTAGCATACGGTTCGAATCCCACAAGTAGCAAGATTCCGTAAACTTTGCTGATAATTGTCCAGGTATTGCTCGTAGTTTCCTGTTCGTCTTTTGATGTCTTCATGAACCGGAATGCTCTCCACCACCGACCATGGCAAATCATATGCCGCCAGTTCCTGTTGTCGTTTTTGTATCTCTTTAACCGGCCAAACTTCACCATTCGGGATATGGTGCAGGGCAGTGACTATTCCTTTCGCTCCGGCTTGTCTGATATCTTGCAAACTTACCGGATCATTGGGCCCGTACCATCGCCAGGTTTCCAGAAAAGACATGTATCAAAGTTAGATAGGTGTAAACAAAAAGAGCCACTGTTTGACGAGTGGCTCCTTGTATCGTTAATGATTTCGATTAACCATTCATGGAAATGAGGAACTCATCATTATTGATGGTGCCTTTCATTTTAGAAAGCAAGAATTCCATGGCCTCGGTACTGGTCATATCTGACATATACTTGCGCAGGATCCAAACTCGGCTGAGCTCTTCCTTGTCCATGAGCAGGTCTTCCCGACGAGTACCAGAAGCAGGTACGTCGATCGCAGGGTAAACGCGCTTGTTGGAAAGCTTTCTGTCCAATTGAAGCTCCATATTACCTGTTCCTTTGAATTCTTCGAAGATCACTTCATCCATTTTTGAACCGGTCTCAATAAGCGCCGTAGCGATGATGGTCAGCGAACCACCGTTTTCTACGTTTCTCGCTGCTCCAAAGAATCGCTTAGGCTTGTGCAATGCATTCGCATCCACACCGCCAGAAAGAATCTTACCAGAAGAAGGCACTACTGTATTGTGTGCACGTGCCAATCGAGTGATGGAATCCAAAAGGATCACTACATCGTGACCGCACTCTACCATTCTTTTAGATTTCTCAAGAACGATGTTAGCTACTTTCACATGCTTCTCTGCTTGTTCGTCAAAAGTAGAAGCAACTACTTCTGCTTTTACTGAACGCGCCATGTCTGTTACTTCTTCAGGACGCTCATCGATCAACAAGATGATCAGGTAAACTTCAGGGTGATTACTGGCGATGGCATTGGCCACATTTTTCAGCAATACTGTCTTACCCGTCTTAGGCTGAGCAACGATCATACCCCTTTGTCCTTTTCCAATAGGAGCGAACATGTCCAATACTCGTGTGGAGTAATTGTCTGGTTTCGTGCTCAGTTTTAATCTTTCTTCAGGGAAAAGAGGCGTCAGGTACTCAAATGCTACCCGGTCTCTGATCTCTTCGGTCGTTTTGCCGTTTACCGACTCTACTCTCAAAAGGGCGAAATACTTCTCGCCATCTTTTGGAGGTCGGATTTGGCCTTTTACTGTATCCCCGGTTTTCAAGCCAAAAAGCTTGATCTGAGAAGGTGATACATAAATGTCGTCAGGACTTGCAAGATAATTGTAATCACTAGATCGCAGGAATCCGTAACCATCCTGCATCATTTCCAATACGCCTTCGCTGGCGATCATGCCATCGAACTCACGAACTATGGCATTGTGCTCTGCTTTCTTGGCTCTAGCTTCAGCACGTGGATCAGGCTTGTTACTTTTATGATCCTTTCCGCCATCTCCTCCATGACGCTTCGGAGCGTCTGACTTTTCATTTTTAGATTCTACTTTTTCCTCAGGCTTCTTTCCTTCAGGTTTAGGAGCATTTTCATCGGCGGTCAAATCAAAAGACTCCAATAGTTCTTCAGCGCTCTTGGAGGCCTCTTCAACCACCTTCGCTACATTTTGTCTTTTCCTTTTTGGAGCTTGAGACTCCTCTTTTTTCTTGGGCGCTTCTTCCTCTTTCGACTCCTTTTCAGGAGCCTTTTCAGTTTGTTTTTTCAGCTTTTCTACTTCACTATCTGGCAGAGTTGCCTGATGGTCTAGAATACTGTAGATAAGGTCTTTTTTGGCAGCTCTTTTAGCGCCTTTAACGCCTAATCCTTCAGCTATTTCCCGAAGCTCTGATAAGAGTCTAACACTCAGATCGTCTAAGGTGTACATAAGATGTTACTGTGGGTAATAATTAAATAATACGTGGGTTATCGAATGAATGACAAGTACGCGGACTTTTAAAAGAAAAAAGTGAATGCAGTATGTCTTTATCACGAATGGACGTGCAATAATAGACGTTCGCAAAATATTAAGCAAACTTTAAGCCAAAATTAGTGCCCCAGATTTAAACCCTTCTCCTTTCTATACTGGTGCTTTCACCTTTATTTTGCGACTCATTTTTAAAAGACCATTGAAATGTTACTGGTACAGGACGTAAAAACACATCTTGAAACCTACATTGCCGGACTCAGCAAACGCGGAATTGCGGATGCTTCGGAGCTCCTGCAGGAGGTACTGGATTTAGATCAAAAGCGCAAAGAGAGTCAGCAGCAGCTGGAGCAGGTGCTTTCCCAGTCCAATCAGATGGCCAAGCAGATCGGTGGTTTAATGAAGCAAGGCAAAAAAGAGGAAGCAGAAACGGCCAAGGCCAATGCAGCGCAATTGCGTGAGCAGGGCAAAACCATGACGGATGAGTTGCATCAACTGGAGAAGGAACTGGCCGATAAGCTTTATAATATCCCTAATGTTCCTAACAAGATCGTTCCTGAAGGCAATGATGAATCTGCAAATGAAGTGGTAAAAACCTCTACAGATACACTACCTGACCTTGGCGAGGATGCCAAACCACACTGGGATCTGATTGAGGAATATGACTTGATCGATTTCGAATTAGGCAACAAAGTCACCGGAGCAGGTTTTCCCTTCTATAAGGGTAAAGGGGCACGGATGGTCAGGTCTATGATCAATTATTTCCTGGACCAGGCGCTGGAAGAAAATTATGTCGAGATCCAGCCTCCGATTGTGATCAATGAAGCGTCTGGTTATGGCACCGGACAGCTGCCCGATAAAGAAGGACAGATGTATGGCATTGTAGACAGTCAACTCTTCTTGATCCCAACCGCCGAGGTGCCCATCACGAACATGTACCGGGACACCATTTTAAAGGAAGAGCAATTGCCGATCAAACATGTGGGCTTCACGCCATGTTTCCGTCGGGAAGCTGGTAATTGGGGAGCGCACGTTCGAGGATTGAACCGATTGCATCAATTCGATAAAGTAGAGATCGTACAGGTGAGCAAACCTGAAGATTCTTATCAGATCCTTGACAGCATGGTCGCTCATGTAGAAAAGCTGGTCAGTTCACTGGAACTGCCCTATCGTATCCTTAGGCTATGTGCCGGTGACCTTGGATTTACCTCTGCCATCACTTATGACTTTGAGGTCTACTCTGCAGCACAGAAGATGTGGTTGGAAGTTAGCTCTGTTTCTAATTTTGAAACGTATCAGTCCAATCGATTGAAGCTGCGCTATAAAAATGCGGACGGAAAGAAACAGTTGGCTCATACTTTGAATGGTAGTGCCCTTGCTATTCCGCGAATTTTAGCAGCTCTGCTTGAAAACAATCAAGGGGCTGATGGGATTGACATTCCTGAAGTGCTTAGGCCCTATACTGGATTTTCGAAAATCGAAAAATAACCAACCACATAAGTTTCCTTTTAACTGCGCTGGGTTTGGCTGTACATTCGGCCAAAGTTTAACCTAAGCGCAGTTATGAAAAAATTATTGATTGCTTCGCTGGCAGTCCTCGTTGCTTTTGCTTGTCAGGCTCCTAAAGAGGCCACTACTGGCAGTTTGAAATATCCACAAACCGCAAAAGTGGATACCGTAGACACGTACTTTGGTACGGAAGTTCCCGACCCTTACAGATGGTTGGAAGATGATCGCTCAGATGCGACCGCCGAGTGGGTAAGTGCACAGAACAAAGTGACCCAATCTTATCTGACAGAAATCCCATTCCGGGATCAAATCAAAGCCAGATTAACGGAATTGCTGAATTATGAACGTGTCAATGCCCCGTCCAAGCATGGAGATTATGAATACACCTATAAGAATGACGGACTTCAAAATCAGAGTGTACTTTACCGCAATAAAATCGGTAGCGACGAAGAAGAAGTATTTCTTGACCCCAATAAATTCTCGGATGATGGCACGATTTCTTTAGCTAGTACAAGTTTCACTGAGGATGGCTCTCTGTTTGGTTATTTGATCTCTATCGGCGGTAGCGACTGGAGAAAAGCCCTGGTCATGGACGTTGAAACCGGTAAGATCGTAGAAGATACCCTACACAATGTGAAGTTCAGTGGAATGTCCTGGAAGGGCAAAGAAGGGTTCTATTACAGCAGCTATGACAAGCCAGAAGGTGGTTCTGAACTTTCCGCCAAGACGCAACTACACAAATTGATGTATCACAAGTTAGGTACGGATCAGTCTGAAGACGTATTGGTTTTCGGTGGTGAGGCACAGCCTTATCGATATGTTGGTGGCAACGTGACTGAAGACAATAACTATTTGGTCATCAGCGGAGCACACCGAACCAGTGGTCGGGCCTTGTTCATCAGAGATTTACGTGATCCGAATTCAAAAATCCTAACCATCGATGATGACATGGAAACCAATGAATTTGTGATGCATACTGAAGGTTCAAGAATTTTGATTCAAACCAACTGGGAAGCACCCAATGAGAGAATCGTGGAAACAGATTTCAGTAAACTGACCCGTGAAAACTGGAAAGATGTAATCCCTGAAACCGAAAATGTATTGAGCGCCAGCACTGGTGGCGGATACATTTTTGCCAACTATCTGATCGATGCAAAAACAGCCATTAAACAATATGACACAAAAGGCAATCTGGTAAGAGATGTGGAATTGCCGGGAATTGGTACCGCCAGTGGGTTTGGTGCGGAATTGGAAGATGATGAGTTATATTACTCGTTCACTTCATTCACTTATCCAACTACCATCTTCAAATATGACATCAATGCAGGTACTTCCGAGCTGTATTCTCAGCCTAAGGTAGATTTCAATCCTGATGATTATGAAACCAAGCAGGTCTTCTACGAAAGTAAGGATGGCACTAAAATTCCTATGTTCATCACGCACAAGAAAGGCATTGAGCTGAATGGTAAAAACCCCACCTATCTATATGCCTACGGTGGTTTCAATATCAGCCTACGGCCAAGCTTCAGTACCCCTCGAATCCTGTGGCTAGAAAATGGTGGCATCTATGCACAGCCAAACATTCGAGGTGGTGGCGAGTATGGTAAAGAGTGGCATGAGGCTGGCACGAAATTGAAGAAGCAAAATGTATTTGACGATTTCATCGCTGCAGGTGAATGGCTGATCAGTAACAATTATACATCAAGTGATTACCTGGCCATTGCTGGTGGTTCTAACGGTGGATTGTTAGTAGGAACTACGATGACACAGCGTCCTGATTTGGCGAAAGTAGCTTTCCCCGCTGTAGGAGTAATGGACATGCTTCGTTATCACAAATTCACAGCTGGTGCTGGTTGGGCGTTTGATTACGGTACATCCGAAGATTCTAAGGAAATGTTCGACTATCTGCACGGTTATTCTCCTGTTCATAACTTCAAACAAGGTACCGCTTATCCTGCGACCATGGTTACTACCGCCGATCATGATGATCGTGTGGTTCCTGCGCATTCATTCAAGTTTGCTGCTACAATGCAAGAGAATCACTCCGGGCCTAATCCGGTTTTGATCCGAATCGAAACAGATGCCGGACATGGTGCGGGAACTCCGATCACCAAAATTATTGAGCAAAATGCTGATCGCTATTCTTTTGCGTGGTACAACATGGGGGTGATCCCTGAAGTGGCGAAGAAGGTGTTGTAAGTACTTGATAAATATTCAGGTTGCAACCTAATCAGCATTGTAACCAGAGGAAACACCATTTTGAGTCTTCGAAATGGTGTTTTCATTTCATATTTGCCCAAATAAAATTCAAACATCATGGCCATCATTCGACAAGGAAATAAAGCAGACTTACCCGCCGCATTGGAATTGATCCGGGAACTTGCGATCTATGAAAAGGCTGAACATGAGGTGGCCAATACCGTCGAAATGATGGAAAAAGATGGCTTTGGAGCACAGCCGGTATTTGGATTCATTGTGGCTGAAGAAGACGGTGGAGAGATCATTGGCATGTCCATGTATTACTACCGCTACTCCACATGGAAAGGCAAACGCATGTACCTGGAAGATTTGATCGTAAAAGAAGCCAAACGCGGCTCTGGCGTAGGCAAGCTGCTGTTCGAGCGAACGATTGAAATCGGGAAAGAAACCGGATGTACAGGAATGATGTGGCAAGTACTGGACTGGAATGAACCTGCAATCAACTTCTACAAGAAGTACAATACTCGGATGGAAGACGACTGGATCAATTGTAATCTGGATTTTTAACAAAGAAAAGGTCATACTGAGCCTGCCTGGTCGGCAGACAGGGCTCTCGAACCCTAAACGACCTCCTCCAACACCGTCCTAAACGCCACAAACTTACCTCCATAGGCATCGTCGTGGTGTTTTCTCATCGCTGGGGCTTCTGTGTCCAGATAGGCCTCAATCTGGCCAATGTTCTCTGCAAAATACTGGATTGCATAGGTAATGCCCGTTGCATCAGGTACTTCATTTAATAATCGTAGGAACTTGGAGCCTGTGAACCGACCGGTATTCAATACTTCGGGAATGTGAACATTTTTCATCCATTGCTTCCATTCCTCTTCTACTTCCGGATCAATGTTTACGGTGACGTTGTAGATTAGCATCTGACCTGATTTTTTTGCAAACAAAACTAAAGCAAACGGGTTTACGATGAGATGAAAATACCCAACCAACATATCGGCATCGGTATTCTATTTTTTCACTTGATTGGTGCTTTTGGTACTTTCTGGCATATGACCAGGGAAACGACCCTTGCAATGACACCAGTTAATTTACTCCTGAGCAGTATACTAATCTTTGTGTGCCATGAAAAAATCACCACTCGCTGGACAATAACTGTCGTAATTTTAGCAATCATCGGCTATTTGGTAGAAGTGGCAGGGGTGGCCACCGGGCAGATTTTTGGGAAGTATCAATATGGGCCTGTTTTAGGTTATGCGATTTGGGACGTCCCATTAGCGATGGCATTGAACTGGTTTTTACTGCTGTACATTTTTGGGCAGCTAGTAGCCCCGTTGAAATTACCCCTTGCACTCAAAGCAATGTTGGCTGGATTTGGCATGGTTTTGCTGGATGTCATCATTGAACCGGTCGCAATTGAACTGAATTATTGGCGGTGGACCAATGTTTCTGTACCTTTTCAGAACTATGTAGCGTGGTTTGTGATCGGCTCGATCCTGCAAGTATTTTTTCTGAAAGCAAATGGCCCTATCAGGAATGCATTTGCCTTCTATTTGCTAGCAAGTCAATTGCTTTATTTTTTGTCCATCTTGCTGTTTTTATAAACCACTTTTTAACCAAGCGGTCGTTTGACTTGTTAAGTCTACGTTTTTTAATAACTAATCCGATCCCATGGGGAAAAAAGTCTGTGTTATAGGTTCTGGTTTTGCTGGTTTATCCGCAGCCTGTCATTTGGCGAAAGCTGGTTATCAGGTCACCGTGCTCGAAAAAAATGAGCAAGTGGGTGGCAGGGCTCGAACACTATCCGTAGATGGTTTTCACTTCGACATGGGACCTTCCTGGTATTGGATGCCGGACGTTTTCGAAAGATTCTTCAATCATTTCGGCAAACAAGCTTCAGATTTCTACGATCTCAAAAGACTGGACCCTTCCTATGCAGTAAAGTTCAAGGATGAGTTACTGCCCATTCCTGCGAAAATGGATGAGTTTGAGGCTATGTGTGAGCGGATTGAACCAGGAAGTTCAAAGGCATTAAGAAAATTTCTATCTCAGGCGCAATACAAATATGAGGTTGGCATTCACGATCTCGTTCATAAGCCTGGTAGGTCCCTGACAGAATTCATGGACGCCCGATTATTGTACGGCCTGACCAAAATGGATGTCCTGACTTCCATGCGGAAACACGTTCATCGTTTTTTCAAGTCCGATAAGCTCCGCGAGTTAATGGAGTTCCCGATCCTGTTTTTGGGGTCTACGCCAAGCAATACACCGGCACTTTACAGTCTGATGAATTATGCAGACATCTCACTAGGCACCTGGTATCCTATGGGTGGAATGAATAAGGTCATTCAGGGCATGGTCAGTATAGCCGAAGAACTGGGTGTTGAAATAAAGACGGAAGAAAAAGTACTTTCATTCCAATATGAGAAAAACGGCATTCAACGAATCGTTACCGAAAATCAGCGGTTTGAAACGGATCTGGTGGTCGCGGGTGCAGACTATAACCACATTGACCAATCTATCGTGGCTCCGGAGTTCCGACAGTATTCTCCCAAATATTGGGACAACCGGGAAATGGCCCCTTCGTCTCTGTTATTCTATCTGGGCGTGAAAAAGGAATTACCGAAGATGTTACATCACGTGCTGTTCTTCGATGAAGATTTCAATCACCACGCTCACGAGATCTACAATGACCCCAAGTGGCCTACCAAGCCTTTGTTGTACACCTCAGCAACGGGCAAGACAGATCCAGACGTAGCGCCTGCAGGTCACGAGAATTTGGTGGTATTGATCCCTGTCGCTCCAGGTTTGGAAGACACGCCTGAAATCCGTGAAAAGTATTACAATCTGGTGATGGATCGCCTGGAAGCATTCAATGAAACAAGCATTCGTGAACATGTGATCGTGAAAAAAAGCTTTGCCCACAATGACTTTCAGAATGATTATAACTCATTTAAAGGCAATGCCTACGGATTGGCCAATACCTTGCGACAAACCGCGATCCTGAAACCTCGACTAAAAAGTAAAAAACTCAAAAACTTATACCATACCGGGCAATTGACCGTCCCTGGACCTGGCGTCCCTCCTTCTCTGATCTCTGGAGAAGTGGTGGCCAAAGAGATCCACAAGGAATTTGCCTGATTTTTTGATTATGGATGAATTGTTCAACACTACGGCCCTCAAATGCAGCCGCCTGATCACGCAGCACTATAGTACTTCATTTACACTAGGCATTAAGACCTTACACAAGAAATTTCACCTGCCTGTTTATGCCGTGTATGGCTTTGTTCGCTATGCTGATGAGATTGTAGATACATTTCACGGCAAGAACAAGCAGGAATTGTTGCTGCGTTTCAAAGCAGATACTTATCGTGCCATTGAAGAAGAGATCAGCCTGAATCCGGTTTTGCATGCTTTTCAGATGGTCGTCAATGAATATGGGATCGATCATGACTTAATTGAGGCATTTCTCTATAGCATGGAAATGGACCTGGATCAAACACTACATGACCAGGAGTCCTACGAAAAATACATTTATGGCTCTGCAGAAGTAGTCGGATTGATGTGCTTACGGATTTTTTGTGAAGGCAACCGAAAGCAATACAATGAATTGTTAAGCTCTGCCAAGTCATTGGGTTCTGCTTTTCAAAAGGTGAATTTCCTGAGAGATATCAAAAGCGATTTTGATGACCGGGGGCGGGTTTACTTTCCTGGAGTGGACTTCAATCAGTTTACGCTAGAAGACAAAAAGCTGATCGAAGAAGACATTGAAAAGGATTTTAGAGACGCACTAGAAGGGATCAAAATGCTTCCCCAAGGAGCTAGAGGTGGTGTTTATTTGGCTTATGTATATTACTTCCAACTCTTTAAAAAAATCAAACGCCTTCCTCCTAGAAAGATTCTTTCCGAAAGGGTACGGGTTCCGGACAGCATCAAAATGTTGCTGTGGACCAAATCCTATGTGAAGAGTTCTCTGAATACCATTTAAAGGATGTCGCTGTATTTCTTGCTTCATTTCTGCACGATTTCCTTTCCGCTGGCCAGATCTTTTGAATACCGGGTCAAGTACTATACCAAATGGGCTCCCCTTGTACTGGCCATCCTGATCACGGGATTTGTGTTCATTGTTTGGGACATCCTGTTCACCAAATCCGGTGTTTGGGGATTCAACCCTGCTTATTTATCTGGATTTTACCTCGCGAACCTACCGATTGAAGAATGGTTGTTTTTCGTGACCGTCCCCTTCGCCTCTGTTTTCATTTACGAAAACGTCATTTATTTCATTCGCAAACCCCTAAAATCAGCCATCGCCCAGCGGATCATGTTGGTCATGGGAATCACTTTAGTTCTTATCGCTATTACCCACTACGATCAACTGTACACGTTTTATTGTTTCCTTGGCACTGGGATTTTATTGATATTACACGGAACTTACATCAAAGCAGAATACGCAGGGCATTTTTTAATTACTTACCTGTTTCATCTGATCCCATTTTTTGTCGTGAACGGCATCCTTACCGGGTCGTTTATCGATGGTCAGATTGTCTGGTACAACCCTGCAGAGCATTTTGGCATCTTATTGATGACGATCCCAATTGAGGATTCGATTTACTCGATGTTTCTGCTATTAATGAACATAACACTGTACGAATACTTTAAAAAGACCCGGTTTTCCTGAACAAGACCTCATTTATCTAGTTGTAATGATTATGAAGAATCTCACTGTAAATATCGATCAAAACTCCGGCTTTTGCTTTGGAGTGGTATTTGCAATTGAGATGGCAGAAGAGATCCTGGATGAATTTGGTGAACTGTATTGCCTGGGAGATATCGTTCACAATGATGAAGAGGTTAAACGATTAGAGCAAAAAGGGCTGAAGATCATAAGTCATGATGACTTGCTTACAATCCGGGATGCCCGGGTGCTGATCCGAGCTCATGGCGAACCACCTTCTACTTACAAGATTGCCACCATGAACAACCTGGAGCTGATCGATGCTTCTTGCCCAGTGGTATTGAAACTGCAAAATAGAATTAAGAACTCCTACGATAAGAAGCAGAATATCTATATCTATGGAAAGCATGGCCATGCAGAAGTGGTGGGCCTCATGGGGCAAACCATGAATCAAGCGGTCGTCTTTCAGGATCTGGAAGAATTAGATCTGGAAGAAATGCCACGGGAAATCACGCTTTATAGCCAGACGACCAAGAGCACAGATAAATTTTACGACATTACTCGTCAACTTGCAGAGGCTGGCATTCAGGTGAATTCGCATGATACCATTTGCCGACAGGTTTCTAACCGTGATAAGGAGCTCAGGAACTTTGCCCAAAAGTTTGATAAGATCGTATTCGTTTCAGGCACCAAATCATCGAATGGTAAAGTGCTTTATAACATTTGCAAGCAAAATAATCCTGGATCATTCTTTGTTTCCAGTCCTTCAGAAATCAACAATGATTGGTTCAATACCAATGATTCTGTAGGCGTATGTGGCGCAACATCCACCCCTATGTGGCTCATGGAACAAGTCCGGGATCAACTCTTAACGTATTAAGTATATCTTCACACCATGTCAATAGCGATCAATACACTACTGGTGGTTGGTACCTTCTTCTTTATGGAAGGCATTGCCTGGTTTACACACAAATACATCATGCATGGGTTCCTGTGGTCCTGGCATCGTTCGCACCATAAAGTGCATCCGCATCCGCTTGAAATGAATGACTTGTTCGCCCTGGTCTTCAGCATTCCTTCTGTAGCGCTGATTGTGATCGGATTTGAAGTGGCATCCGTTTCCTGGCTGAAATTCATTGGCTTTGGCATTCTGGGATATGGCATTTTCTATTTCATCTTTCATGATGTCATCGTCCACCGACGAATCAAGATCAAATTCAAGGCGAAACATCGCTACATGCGCCGGATCATCAACGCACATTACATTCATCATGAAAGTCATTCTAAAGAAGGTGGACGTGCTTTTGGGTTTCTGTATGCTCCAAAGAGGTTCGAGGAGTCTAAATCATAAACTTTCTCAACCCAAATAAGTGACCATCCGTACCTATAGGTCGATCTAGCTTTATCGAATGAATGTATCTGACCACCTGCAACAACGTATGCAGGAACACCAAACTCAATTGAAGGCGCTTGTAGCGAAAGGTTCGCAAATCGTTTCTGCCAGGATATTGAGCTTCCTAATTGGTGTTGCCTGGCTTATCTGGGCCATTAGTGACCCTGAAATGGCGATTGCTCCCTATTTAAGTGTTGCGTTTTTCATCCTCTTCTTTGTTATCCTGAACAAAGACAAAGCCAACGAAAATAAAAAGCTGCTTACAAAGAACCTGGTAGCAATTGATGAGGAAGAAATCAAACGACTGAATGGCGACCTGGATGGGCTAGCCACCGGTGATCAATATCATGAACCGGGACATCCCTATGCTCATGACCTGGACATCTTCGGGAAGCATTCCCTCTTTCAGCATATCAATCGGACCAATTTATATGGATCGAGTGATTTGTTGGCCAACTGGCTGAAAACCCCGGTCAGCAAACAGGAAGCCACTGAGCGCCAACAAGCCATTGCCGAACTCCGTGATCAGGAGAGCTGGCGCATTGGTTTTCAGTCAAAAATGCGGCTGTTGCAAGACGCGAAGGGAAAGATTGATTTTTCTTCCGATAAACCATACTCTCCATTTTATCTGATCGCTGCCATTGTCCTAGGCCTGATTACAGTTGCGATACTCATCGGTTTCGCCATCAATCTATTGCCATCAGGATATGTTTGGGTGGCCGTGCTGACCAATGGCACGGTGCTAGGCGTATATAACTTCAAAATTCAACGGAAAGCAGTTCGTACCGGCATCCTACTGAAATATTTACAGGGCTTTTTGTTGGGTATGGACCACATCGTCAACGGAAAATTTGCTTCCCCCACTTTATTGAAAACTCAAAACCTGGTGGATCAAAAAGCCATGAAAGCGATTGGGCAACTACGTCAGATTATTTTCTTGTTGGACTCCAGAGGCAACTTGATGTGGCCTATGGTCAATCTCGTTTTCCTAGTGGACATCTACAGCGGCTTCCTCATGAATTGGTGGTCAAGGAAAAATGGCAAGGACTTTCAAACATGGATCGAGGCGATCAGCTTCTTTGAAGCACATGCAAGTTGTGCTTCCTATTGGCAGTTGCATCCGGAATTTACGGTACCGGATTTGCAGGGAGGTGAAAAAGTTTGGAAAGGCGAGGTAGTCGGACATCCACTGCTCAAAGCAGGGCAGCGGGTTAGTAATGACTTTCAATTGGATGCCCGGATGAACCTGATCACTGGTTCGAACATGTCAGGTAAAAGTACCTTTTTGAGGACAATGGGGATCAATACCATTATGGCCTGGGCTGGTCTACCCGTATGTGCTGAAAGTTTGACCCTTTCTAATTTTCTTCCCTACACATCCATGCGAACCCAGGATGATCTTTCGCAAGGTGCGTCTTCGTTTTATGCAGAGTTAAAAAGGATTCAGGGGCTCTTTACGCTGTTGGAAGAAAGAGAATCGGATGTACTCTTCCTTCTCGACGAAATTTTGAAAGGCACGAATTCACATGATCGCCATATCGGTGCATTAGGAATTATTCAACGATTGATCGCTAAGGAATCGACCGGATTCATTTCTACCCACGACCTGGACCTGGCCGATCATTACCTGGAGCATGATAAAGTGCGAAACCTCAGCTTTAATAGCGTGATGAAGGATGATCAGTTGGTTTTCGATTATTACCTTCATGAAGGAAAGTGTCACTCTACCAATGCTTCGGAGTTGATGAAGATCATGGGGATTATTGATTAGATGTCACACTTCCTACCTAGCCGGCAGGTTGGCGAGAGCCTCAGCGTGACAACCAGGCTCAGCATGACATAGGGATATAATGTGAAAGTTAATTGTGAAATATCGTTGCGGAATAAGGTGCAATCACAATTTTTTTACCAATGATTTTGTGATTCAAATCAGCTTTTCCCTCTGCTACAACTAGCTGCCAATTTCCAGCCGGGAGCTCTACTTCCAAAGGCTTGGCTCCGCCATTGAAACAAACACCAATATTTTCCCATTCATCACCATTGGCATAATCGTTTAGCCAATAGCCGAGTAAGTTCGGGTGCTCCTCTTCCATGAAAACCAGCTTGGCCTGAAGCACTTTTGGGTCTGTCATTCGAAAAGCAGGATGTGCTTTCCGCAATGCGATCAGAGAGCGGTAGTAATCATATACTTCGAGATATTGGTCCTTTTGTTCCCATTTGATGCTGTTGATCGCATCTGGACTTTCAAAAGAATTGTGTTCTCCATTTTTTGACCTTAGGAATTCTACACCGCCATGCAGAAATGGAATTCCCTGCGAAGTAAGCACGATGGTATTGGCCAGTTTGTGCATCTCAATTTTTTCCTGCTCCGAAGCATCTGGTCTGGAAATATTGATCTTATCCCAAAGCGTCAGGTTATCGTGACAGGATACGTAGTTGATGCATTGCTCGGGTGAATTGGCCCATGGTGCTTTGCTGTAGTTGACACTAGCATAATTGATCTGTGGGTGTTGTGTGGCACCAACTATTCCGAATTTGATGCTTTCCTTGGCTTTTGACAGCCCCGTGGCAAAACCTGTCTCTTGATGGACAAACACACTTCCTTTGACACCATCACGTAAGTCATCACTGAAGGCCGCAATTTGTTTGAGCTGCATGGTGTTGGCTTTTATCGCACGCTCTATCTCGGGTAAAGGACTAGGTCCGGCGGCCCAACCTTCTCCATACAGGATAATTGAGGGATTAATTGACTTCAGCTCATCGGAAATCTCATTCATCGTCGTGATATCATGAATGCCCATCAAATCGAACCGAAAGCCATCAATGTGATACTCTTGTGCCCAATATTTCAGCGATTCAATCATGAACTTGCGCATCATGAATCGCTCGGAGGCCGTTTCATTGCCACAGGCCGAGGCATTCGAAAAACCACCCTTCGTATCTTGTCGATAATAATAATCAGGGACAAGTTGATTAAAATTAGAATCCCAGGTTGGGCCCGTATGGTTGTAAACCACATCCATGATTACTCCTATTCCTTTCTCATGCAAAGCCATGACCATTTGTTTGAATTCACGGATTCGAGTCAAGGGATCATACGGATCAGTCGAGTATGAACCTTCAGGTACATTGTAATTCAAAGGGTCGTATCCCCAGTTGAATTGTTGTCGGGCTGATGCTGCCTCATCGATGGATCGAAAATCAAAGACGGGTAGCAAATGAACATGAGTGATCCCTAACTCAACTAAATGATCGAGGCCTGTGGATGTACCTGTAGGCAGTTTAGTTCCTGATTCTGTAAAAGCTATGAATTTGCCTTTGGACTGATGCCCCGATAAGTCGGAAATTGAAAAATCACGTACATGAAGTTCATAAATGATCATGTCGGTCATGGAGGAATAAACCGGTCCCATATCAATCATCCATCCCTGAGGATTGGCCTCTTCCGGAAATGCCAAAACACCCATTTCTCCATTGACAGTAACCACCCTTGCATAGGGATCAACAACTTCATTTTTGGTTTCATTTTCATAGGTAGATTGGAGCCGATAAAAGCTATATTCCGCTTTCTGTAAAAAAGTTATTTCCCAAATACCGTATCTTGAAATTTTCATATCCAACGATGCCACTGGAATTTTATGATTTTCACTTGAGTATAATTTTAGCTCCATCCGCTTCGCGTACGGTGACCATACTTTCAATGTATATTCATGGTCGTTTCGCGCAAGTCCAAGATCAGTTCCGTCATAGTTCAGGAATTCGGAAAAGTCAGCATTAACCATTTCTTGTGCGTACCCTGTCATAAAAAAAAGAAAAAATGAAATCGTTTGTATTTTACGCATTCTTAAAAGAAAATAGTTCGTAATGTTTTTAGCAAAAACAGTTTTAAGAAAATTAAAATTAGTATTTTTACAGCTCTATAAGCCTCATTAAGACCAGTCATGACATAATTGATGGTTTCAACCAAACGAGCAAAATTTTATGGCAAACGCAAAAGGCGATAAAGCCGAAGAATTATGGGCTGGTATCCCAGGCTTCCAGAATTACGAAGTTTCCAGTCGAGGTAAGATTAGAAGTAAAACAAGAAAAACATGGCACAGGGGGAGTAAAACTCACATGACCCTGAAAGGCAAGTTGATGAAGCAACGTTGGAATAAGACGTGCAAATGTTACTTCTTGGATCTAATCGATGATGATGGTCGAAGAAGAACGGTTTATCCACACAAAGAAGTGGCCAAAGCCTTTGTTGACAATGGCGATGGTGAGAAGACCATGATCATTCACGAGGACAACAACCCAAGGAACAATAGTTCCAGTAATCTGAAGTGGATGACGCCATCTGAACACATGAAATGGCAATTTGAAGTAGGGAACAAGAACAATTATAAAGTTTGGAAAACGAGAAAGAAACTTTATAAAAACGGTTTCAAAGAAACCACAGTTCTTCCAGGAAGGCCAAGGAAAAATCCCAAACCCGAAGAGGTAAGTGCCTAATTTTCAACCTTCTTATAAAGACTTTGAAGCCATCCCGAACAGGATGGCTTCTTTGTTTTGGACAAGCTCAAACTAAAGTTTACACCCTTCAAAGGCCTGATTGCCGGAAAGGCAAACTCAGGGCTCCAGAATAAATTTCATGGACAAGCCTAAATGTCAATTCGAAGCGACCAGAATTCTTTTAAGTTCAGAAACAAGAATTAGCTACTTCACCATTAACATCGAGCCGTAGCTGTATCCGCCACCAAAAACAGAGGACACAACGACATCTCCGGCCTTAAAATCATGCCATTTCTCACCCATTGCGATGACGGCTCCTGCACATCCCGTATTTCCCAGGTACTGAATATTGGACAGGGCTTTTTCTGCTGTTAACCCGAGATTACTTAATACTTTTTTGGTGATCCTGTAATTGGCCTGATGTGGCGCGAGGTAGTTCAGATCCGCAAGCTGATAATTGTTTTCTGTCAGAATCTGTTCAGTGATATTCGACATCTTAGCACAGGCATTGATGAACACATCCTTGCCATTAGGCATAGACATACCTGTTTTTACCCTCAGCATTACCCCATCCATGGCCTTTCCAATATTGGCGGCCCCAGCTGATTTTATTGCTTTTACTGTCAACCCGCCAGGTGAGGGTTCTTTTTCGAACAACGAGACCGCCGCAGCATCTCCCCAAAGCGGCCCGGACTTGGGTTCTGCATCATTACTGAAAGCCGTGTTGTGCTCTGAAGTAACCACCAAGGCCTTTTTGGCCTTGCCCATCGCAAAATAGCCTTCTACGATTTCAGCTGCATTGATAAAAGAGGAGCAAGCTGAGGTAATAGTAACCGTGGGAATATCTGAAACATCCAGGTGATTCTGAATGGCGTGGGCCAGTGTAACAATGGTATCGTGAGGCGTATAGGTTGCTCCAACGATCAAATCCACATCGGATAAGTCTTTATCCATGCGCTTAACCGCCTCGATGGCCATCGTATGGGTGTTTTCATCAGCCGCCGCCCGGCGCCTTTCCTTTATTCCTGTTCGTTCAATAATCCAGTCGTCCGAGATTCCGGACAGATCAGTAAAATAATCATTACTGATTCGCTGTTCTGGCAAATAATAGGAGATACTGTTCAGAAACATGCTAGAAAAAGTGAGTCCCAAAAAAAAAGCACGATTTTCATCGTGCTTGCAAGTTAGTTTCTTTTGATCAGGCTTGTGCCGGATCGATGTGAACAAATGATCTGTTACGTGCTCCTTTTTGGAATCGAACAGTTCCATCAATCAAAGCAAACAACGTGTGATCTCTACCAATCCCTACGTTATCTCCAGGATGATGCTTCGTTCCTCTTTGTCTTACAATGATGTTGCCAGCGATTGCCGCCTGTCCACCATAGATTTTCACACCAAGTCGTTTACTTTCCGACTCCCGGCCGTTTTTCGAGCTACCTACTCCTTTCTTATGAGCCATGGTTTATTAGTTTTTGATGTCTTCGATTAAAACCTTAGAGAACTGCTGACGGTGACCGTTTTTCACCTTATAGCCTTTTCTTCTCTTCTTCTTGAAAACGATGACTTTGTCACCTTTCACATGCTCCAGGACTTTACCAGAGACTTTGGCACCTTTCAAAGTGGGTGTACCTACCTTTACTTTGCCTTCATCATCCACAAGCAAAACATTGTCAAAGTCCACTGTGCTACCTGCTTCCTGATCTAACAAAGGAGCGTAAACGAACTTATCTTTCTCTACTTTGAACTGCTTCCCGGCGATATCTACAATTGCGTACATCGATTTCTATTTTTCAAAAAAGGACTGCAAAGATAGACTTTTGCACATTAAAGTCAAATGATATGCCCGTATTAAATCCAGATAACATGTGGATAATTTTTTTTGGCTTCATTTTTTGAAATTCGCACCCTCAATTTTTGGCATATTTAATGAAGTCTAAATTGAAAAACATAACGTAACCTTTTGTATATCTGCACGTTATAGAGTTATCCACACCCTGTTGATAAATCAAAAGCCCCTTGAACCGGCCGTTTGATTTTTAAACCGGTTTTGAGGACATTTGTAAAAGTCTGCCGGAAAAAATTTAGACCACTTTTCTTGTAGGGGTGATTCCTCACCCAAAACACCAAACTGGCTTGTAAGCATTGAAAAATATGTTCTTATGATAGGAACATTATGCCTAGGCTATTTGTCATTGTGGTACAAGGTAGAATTATTTAATTATTAAAGGCTTACCATGAGCAGTGAGGTTAACGCACAGTTGGAGGAACCGATTCTGAAAGAGAATAGCAATCGCTTTGTTCTCTTCCCGATTCAACATGATGACATATGGCAGTTCTATAAAAAAGCAGAAGCAAGCTTTTGGACCGCTGAAGAAATCGACCTGGGACAGGATCTGAAAGATTGGAAGGGATTGACAGATGGAGAACGTCACTTTATTAGTCATGTATTAGCATTTTTCGCGGCAAGCGATGGTATCGTCAACGAAAACCTGGCAGAGAACTTCGTAGCAGAGGTACAATACACAGAAGCAAAATTCTTTTACGGATTCCAAATTGCTATTGAAAACATTCATTCAGAAACCTACTCCTTATTAATAGATACGTACGTCAAAGATCCTAAAGAGAAGGATCACCTCTTCAACGCCATCGATACCATGGATTGCGTGAAGAAGAAAGCAGATTGGGCGCTACGTTGGATCGATGAAGGAAGTTTTGCAGAAAGACTCATCGCGTTCGCAGCGGTTGAGGGTATCTTCTTTTCCGGTAGTTTCTGCTCTATCTTCTGGATGAAGAAAAGAGGCCTGATGCCAGGCCTGAGTTTTTCAAATGAATTGATCTCTCGTGATGAAGGCTTGCACTGCGATTTTGCATGCTTGCTGTACAACAATCACCTGATCAATAAGCTCGCCCCTGAAACCGTACAAAAGATTATCTCTGATGCGGTAGAAATAGAAAAAGAATTTGTAACAGATGCACTCCCAGTTAAATTGATCGGGATGAATGCTGACCTGATGTGCCAATACATCGAGTTTGTAGCCGACCGATTGTTGATGGAGTTAGGCTGTTCTAAAATATATCAATCCTCAAATCCGTTTGATTTCATGGAGATGATCTCTTTGCAAGGAAAAACGAATTTCTTTGAGAAACGCGTTGGCGAGTATCAGAAAGCTGGTGTTCTGAATGCCGACAAAGAGGGTCCAAAGTTTAGTCTGGATGAGGATTTTTAATGCAATTATATATAGTGTCCTAATCGCCGAACCATGTTAGTAGTAAAAAGAGACGGACGTAGAGAGTCCGTAAAATTTGACAAAATCACAGCGAGAATTGAGAAGTTGTGTTCAGGATTGAACCAGGATTTTGTAAAGCCCGTTGAGATTGCGAAAAAGGTAATCGATGGATTGTATGATGGAGTAACCACCGTAGAGCTGGATAATCTGGCTGCTGAAGTTGCTGCTACCATGACTACCCGTCACCCTGATTTTGCAAAGCTTGCGGCCAGAATCTCTATTTCTAACCTGCACAAAGTAACTTCAGAGTCATTCTCAAACACCATGAAGCGCCTGTATACCCACGTCAATCCTAAGACGGGTGAAAATGCGGCATTAGTATCTACCGAGACTTACGGAGTTGTGAAGAACAACGCCAAAAGACTAGATGACGCGGTAGACTATTCAAGAGATTACAACTACGATTTCTTTGGATTCAAGACGCTGGAGCGTTCTTATCTGATGAACCTTGACGGCAAGATCGTAGAAAGACCTCAGCACATGATCATGAGGGTTGCGGTTGGTATCCACGGCGAGGATATCGATTCAGCGATTCAGACGTATAATTTAATGTCTGAAAAGTGGTTCACGCACGCGACTCCTACCTTGTTCAACGCGGGTACACCAAAACCTCAGCTTTCTTCTTGCTTCCTTTTGTCTATGCAAGACGACAGCATCGATGGTATTTACGACACACTAAAACAATGTGCCAAGATTTCTCAATCGGCAGGAGGAATCGGCCTTAGCATCCATAACATCCGCGCAACCGGAGCCTACATCAAAGGCACCAACGGTACTTCCAACGGGATCGTACCGATGCTCCGTAACTTCGACATGACTGCTCGTTATGTTGATCAGGGTGGCGGAAAGAGAAAAGGAAGCTTCGCGATCTATTTGGAGCCATGGCATGCAGACATCTTCGAATTCCTGGACCTGAAAAAGAACCATGGTAAGGAAGAAATGCGGGCAAGAGACCTCTTCTACGCAATCTGGATTCCGGATTTGTTCATGAAGCGAGTAGAAGAAAACGGCGATTGGTCTTTGTTCTCTCCTGATGTAGCTCCTAATCTTTACGACACGTACGGCGACGAATTTGAGAAGCTGTATGAAAAGTACGAGAAGGAAGGCAAAGCCAGAAGAACTGTTAAAGCGCAGGAATTATGGTTTGAAATCCTTGAATCTCAGATTGAGACAGGAACGCCATACATTCTTTATAAAGATCACGCAAACAAGAAATCCAATCAGAAGAACCTCGGTACCATCCGTTCGAGCAACTTGTGTACGGAGATCATGGAGTACACCTCTAAAGATGAAGTAGCCGTATGTAACCTGGCATCAATTGCTCTTTCTAAGTTTGTGAAAGAAGATCAGACTTTTGACCACCAGAAGCTTTATGAAATCACCAAAGTAGCGACCCGTAACCTGAATAAGGTAATTGATGTCAACTACTATCCGGTTCCTGAAGCCAAAACGTCCAATATGCGCCACAGACCTATTGGTCTCGGTGTACAAGGCCTGGCAGACACGTTCGCGATGATGAGATATCCTTTCGATTCTCCCGAAGCGCGACAACTGAACGCCGAAATCTTCGAAACCATCTACTTCGCTGCTATGGAAACGTCCATGGAAATGGCACAAGTAGAAGGTCCATATGAAACATTCAAAGGTTCTCCGGTATCGAAAGGTATCTTCCAATTCGATATGTGGGGTGTAGACCCTAATACAGGACGTTGGGATTGGTATGATCTGAAGCAAAAGGTTAGAAAACATGGTGTGCGTAACTCATTGTTGGTTGCTCCAATGCCAACCGCTTCTACTTCTCAGATCTTAGGAAACAATGAGTGTTTCGAGCCTTTCACTTCGAACCTTTACGTCCGTCGTGTACTTTCAGGTGAGTTCATCGTAGCGAATAAGTACATGATGCAAGACCTGATCAAGCTAGGCTTATGGGATGATAACATGATGAACAAGATCAAAGCCAACAATGGCTCGATCCAGGACATTCCTGAAATCCCCCAAAATATCAAGGATCTGTACAGAACCGTATGGGAGATTTCTCAGAAGTCTATCATCGATATGGCTGCTGATCGTGGCGCATACATCTGCCAAAGCCAGAGTATGAACATCCACCTGACAGATGCCAACTTTGGTAAAATGACCTCTATGCACTTCTATGCATGGAAGAAAGGTCTGAAAACAGGCATGTACTACTTGCGTACCAAGGCGGCAACTGATGCCATCAAGTTTACGGTACAAAAAGAAGAAGCGGTTCAGCCTAAAGCAGAGCAAGTTGCAGCACCAACTGCAGCCGAAATGAGCCAAAACCAGGCGGCTATGCAGTGTTCATTGGACGATCCTGAAGGCTGCGAAATGTGCGGAAGTTAATAGTGAGTATATATTTATAATTGCGTAAAAAGCCCGCTTCCAATTGGAGGTGGGCTTCTTTTTTGCACTAATAATTTTCAGAAGCTCAAAAGCCGAAACCACACTAAAACAAAGGCCTGCTTCGTGGGCAGGCCTCTGATCATTTTAAAATTTTTTCCCAATTGTAGTCAACGAGCAAGATTCTTTTATTATCCGTTCACATAATCCGTGAGGTACTTGTATCGTTCTGTCAACTGGCCATCATTGGTAATGGTAGCGCGCTTAATGACTTCTTGCTTGTCTTCCCCGATCAAGTGAGGCAATACATTGTTGATCAATTCGTTTCCAAAGCTTTCTGATGCATCTCGTGGCAATTCACAAGGTAAGTTATCAACGGTCATCATAGTGATGTTCGCTTCATCAGTTAACGCTTTTTCTACGGCATCCTCGCTAGGATTGTAATCGTAGATCGGATCATCGATGGTCGTAGCGTGTTTGGTAGAAGGTATAGAACCTTCAATGTCACAAGTCACATCTGCAATCACCCTCAATTTGAATGATTCTGACATGACATCAGCCGGGCTGAAAAGGACAGGTGCTTTAGGATCCCAATAGGCACAAGCCACGAGTAGGTCCGAGACCGCTGCATATTTCAGGAAATCACCATCATACATTTCCGGATGATCAAAGAATTCATGACGGTTAAATGCAGAGCCGTCTTTCTTGTGATGATAATCTCTGGAATTGAGTTGCGTAAAAACAGGCTCTTTTAATCGCTCATGCAGGAAAACATCCGGCGTTACTTTTCTGATTCCCGCACCAAGCAAAACTTCCATGGCGCCTTTGGCGACTCGGCCACCCCCAGTGATCGCTATCTTGATCGGAGGCAGATCAATTTTTGGATATTCTGTTTTCAGGTCCTCCAGGTCAAAACACTCATGTGCTCTTCGGATATTGTACAAGTTGTAGCGCTTTCCATATGTCCAGAGGCCATTATAAGCGCCAACGATACCTGCCCATCTACCGAAAGCAATGATACGATTGCTGGTTTCGTCAGTTAACGTCTCGTAATCGATGAGTCTGATGTTCTTTTTCAAGACTTCCTGAAGCAGCTTCCGGTTGTATGCCTGCTCCTTGATGGTGTGAGAGAAAAAGAAAAAGGTCTTATTGGCGATCAAATCAGGGATCTGCACCTCTTTTACGCCTAATATCGTATCACAATCGTCGACTGAATCAACCAATTTGATTCCAGCATTCTCATAATCTTCGTCAGAAAAACACCGAATATCACTCCGTTGTGCCACTACCTCCACACCTGGATACCGCTGCATGACCTCTTTGGCCTGCGTCGGGGTGAGCGCTACACGTTTGTCAATGGGAATTTTTCCTTCTTTGATGATGCCTATTTTCATGACTGATGGAGTAATTGAGGTTAATTCAACCGGGTTTTCGGTCTGCGAAATTAATACTCCTCCCTGAAATCAAATATTGATCTCAAGAAAAAGGCGTTCTTATACCATCTTGCATGGTATCCCGCGTAGTGAATAGTTGTATTGGAATAAAAAAAGGGTCGGATTATTCCGAGCCCTTCAATTCATCGAGATCTTCGCGATCTCTTAGTTTTTTATCATCAACCTCACGGTTGAGAAATTTATTGATCTCATCAATACTTAAACTGGATTTGATTTCACCGAAGGTATTGATAGATACATCAAAGCCGTCCAGGTCATTGTGGACCTTGGCTTTTTCTTCTTTTTGTTCTTTCTTTCTGATCATGGTACGCTAATCTATATGTTTAGCTAACGTATTTATTGAGCTAGAGATGCGTTCTGCAACCGACAAACCACCCATGATTTCTATGATGATCATGAGATCAGGACCAGAGCCCTGCCCTGTAAGCGCCAATCGCAATGGCTGCATGACTTTGCCAGGATTGATCCCTGCGTCATTGAGCGTATTGGAATAAAGTTCTTTTGCTTCCTCTGGCCCAATCTGCGCATGCACAGATATGGCCGCTGCAAACAACTCCAGTCCCTTTACCGCCTCTGCATTCCACTTCTTGCGGATGACCTTTTCATCGAATTCGGTAGGGTCCTCAAAGAAATATTTGGACTGGTCCACAAAATCTTGCGGAAAAGTAGATCTGGGCTTCAGCAGTTCAATGATCTTTCCGGCCGTTTCCTCAGTACAATCATGAGCTATAGCAGATAAGTAATTACCCACAAGATCTTTGGTCGGGGTTTCTCTTAGATAATACTGGTTAAACCATTTAGCCTTTTCTATATCAAATCTGGTGCCTGCTTTTCCAACACGCTCCAGCGAGAATTCCTGCACTAGTTCTTCGAGCGTGAAAAGTTCCCGCTCTCCTCCAGGATTCCAACCTAAGAAAGCAAGGAAGTTGATCAATGCTTCCGGTAAATAACCTCTTTCCTTGAATCCAATGTGCTGATCTCCTGAAACTGATTCTTGCCAAGAAAGCGGGAATATTGGAAATCCGGCTTTTGCAGCAGCTCTTTTACTGAGTTTTCCCTCACCTTCTGGTTTCATCAACAGCGGAAGGTGTGCGAACTTGGGCATGCTGTCCGTCCATCCGAAAAATTCATACAGCAAAACGTGGATTGGCAATGAAGGAAGCCATTCTTCCCCACGTATCACGTGACTGATCTCCATTAGGTGATCATCTACAACATTGGCCAGGTGGTATGTAGGCATACCGTCCGACTTCAATAATACCTTGTCATCCAGGTTCATGGCATGTACCATCACCCAGCCTCGTATAATATCATGAAATCGGATTTCCTTTTTTTGGGGAACCTTCAACCGAATGGTATAGGCATCACCGTTATTCATACGCTGCTTTACTTCCTCTGCTGAAAGCGTCAATGAATTTTGCATGGACATCCGCGAGCTCGCATTGTAGCTGGGATTAGTTACACCCGCAGCTTTTAGCTTTTCCTTCATGGCTTCGATGGCATCCGGCGTATCAAATGCGTAATAAGCCTGGTCATCGTTTACCAATTGCTCGGCATACTGGCGATAACTGTCTTTTCTTTCTGATTGCCGGTAAGGAACAAATTCACCACCTTGTACCGGTCCTTCATCCGGAGGAATCGACAGCCAGTCGAGGGTATCCTTGATGTACTCCTCCGCTCCTTCTACAAAGCGCGTTTGATCCGTATCTTCGATCCTGAGCACAAAGTCACCGCCGTTTTTCCTGGCAAACAAGTAATTGAATAGCGCTGTTCTTACACCTCCAATGTGCAATCCACCAGTGGGGCTTGGTGCGAAACGCACCCTCACTTTTGTCATCTGCTGATGTGTTTTTAGAAACGATTATGAAACCAGGGCCATGCAGGAAATCTCTACATTTACTCCTTTCGGCAATTGACTGACCTCCACACATTCTCGTGCAGGAGCATCTTCACCAAAGTAATTACCATAGACGGCATTGATCTGCCCAAATTGTCCCATGTCACTGATGAAGATCGAACATTTTATGACTGCATCAAAAGACGTGTTGGCAGCTTCCAGAATGGCTTGAAGGTTTTTCATGACCATCTCTGTTTCTTCTTCGATGGAACCACTCACGAGTTCACCAGTAGCCGGGTCGAGTGGGATCTGTCCGGAAACATAAAGCACGCCATTGGCAATTACTGCCTGGTTATAAGGACCAATAGGCGCAGGAGCCTTGTCCGTTTTAATAATGGTTTTCATATAGGGTGATATTGCTAATGCGAATATACCGATTCGAGCATCTTTTGCGATATGTGACTACTCTACCGTCACAGATTTTGCCAGATTACGAGGCTGATCCACATTACATCCACGCATCACAGCAATGTGATAGGAAAGCAACTGCAAAGGCACTACGGATACCAGCGGCATCAAGATCTCATGTGTAGAAGGTACTTCAATTGTAAAGTCCGCCATCTTCGGAATAAGCACGTCTCCTTCCGTCACAATCGCGATTACCACACCTTTTCTGGCCTTCACCTCCTGGATGTTCGAAACGATCTTGTCGTAAGAACTGTCTCTGGTAGCAATGAAAACGACCGGCATATGATCATCGATCAGTGCGATCGGGCCGTGTTTCATCTCTGCTGCCGGGTAGCCCTCTGCGTGGATATAAGAGATCTCTTTCAATTTCAATGCCCCTTCCAGCGCGACGGGGAAATTATAACCCCGCCCCAGGTACAAGAAGTTTCTCGCATCTTTGAAGAGATCGGAAATGGTCTCGATCCTATCGTTGTATTTCAACGCTTCCGTGACCTTATTTGGAATATTTTCAAGTTCAATCAGTAGCTCTCTGTATTTCCTTTCCGTAATGGTGCCATTGATCTGAGCGACTCTCAGCGCGATCATAGACAACACAGTCAATTGCGCTGTAAATGCTTTGGTTGACGCTACGCCTATCTCTGGACCTGCGTGTAGGTAAGCCCCTTCATGTGACGTTCGGGCAATGGACGAACCCACGGCATTGACCACTCCAAAGACGATGGCTCCTTTTGATTTCGCTAATTCAATCGCAGCCAGTGTGTCTGCTGTTTCTCCGGATTGAGAGATCGCGATCACGACATCTCCTTCTCGAATGATTGGGTTACGATATCGGAATTCGGAAGCATATTCCACTTCAACAGGAATTCGACATAGGTCCTCAAAGATGTACTCTGCTACCAGGCCGGCATGCCATGACGTTCCACACGCCACGATCACGATCTTTTCCGCCTTGGTCAGTTTCTCAGCATAGTCACGGATACCACCGAGTACTAACGAGCCTGTCTCAGCATTCAATCTGCCTCGAAGACAATCTGCAATAGAATGTGGTTGCTCAAAGATCTCTTTGAGCATGAAATGGTCGTATCCACCTTTCTCAATCGCCTCCAGCTCCAGGTCCACTGTTTGGATGTAAGGACTTTGCTCTACGTCACTGATGTTTTTGATGGTCAGGTTATCTCGCTCGATCACCGCAATTTCCTCATCGTTCAGATACACCACTTCATTGGTATACTCCACGATTGGTGTCGCATCAGAAGCCACAAAATATTCTCCCTGTCCAACGCCTATTACCAACGGACTTCCTTTTCTTGCAGCGATCAATTTGTCCGGATCAGACTTAGAAACAATCACCGTAGCATAGGCACCAACCACACGGGTCAATGCTATTCGCACTGCCTGTTCCAATGGAAGGTCCCCACTTTTTTGAATGTCCTCAATGAAACTCACAAACACTTCTGTGTCCGTATCTGAAACGAAAGTGTATCCTTTATTAGTGAGTTCCGTCTTTAGGGTTTCATAATTCTCAATGATACCATTGTGAATGATGGCAAGATCTTTACTTTCAGAAAAATGCGGGTGAGCATTGATATCGTTGGGTTCTCCGTGCGTTGCCCACCGGGTATGACCTATACCGATGCTGCTTTGGATATCCTTGTCGCCTACGAAGGCTTTTAGGTCGCTTACTTTTCCCTTTTTCTTGTAATTGGTGATCGAACCCTGTTCGATCATGGCTACTCCGGCACTGTCGTAACCTCTGTATTCTAATCTTTGTAACCCTTTAATCAATATTGGAAAGACTGGTCTTTCACCTACATACGCTACGATTCCACACATAGTAGATTATTTTACGATGGTATAGAAAACTTTTAGTTTAACCTCTGAATTTTGGATGGTAGACTGACTAATGTACAGCCCTGAGGTCGGTATTACAACCAGATCATCAGTTAGAAATTCATCTCCTGCGATCTGATCGGTTAAGATACTTTGGGTAAACAGAGTGATTGTACTAGCATAATTAGAATCATCTTCCGAAAATGTAAGTACGCGGGGTGTAGGGAGTGCTGTCAGGTTCGAATAATCATTCTCTCCTAATAAAGCAGTATTAAATACGTCGTTGGCGATTCCAGGACCATTGATCACTGTCTCTTCTTTAAAAAAATAAAGGTTGATATCAGGCACATCCGACTGGAGTCTATTGGCTCGATTAGTCACCGTAGGGATCTCTATATCAGCCTTGTTGATGATCACATTTTCCTGAGAAGCAACGAAATCTAAAAACGGATCCAAATCCAGGCGCACTACGGTGCCAGCTATCCCATTTAGATACGTATATCCATTTTCATCACTGATCGAATCTCCAGTGTTGATCAACGGTGCCATGCGACTACCTGTCCGGTCCCTTGTCACCCGATTAAAGTGATTTTCAAAGGTATAAGTAGTCGTATACATCGTATCCAAAGGATCCTTGGTGGTGATGATCAGCTCGGTGGTATCTGCAAAAATATTGAGCGCCAGTAAGCCATCACTCGCATCCGTAGCTTTGATATTGAGTCCAAAATACATGTCATTGACATTCTCAGCGGCCTCTGTTTCTTGCCACAAGAGACCATATAATCGACGCCCTACATCTAATCCGTATATGCTATCAGCTATTCCAACATTCACATTCCAGGTGTCGAGCACAAAGTCATTCACGCCAATGGCATCTTGCCTGTCGTATATTCTAGATCCGTAAATCGTATCTGTCAGCGCCCTGATCTCCAATTCCAGATTCACCACTGCCTCCAACGACAGCTTATCGTCAATCTGGAGGTTGAGACGAGCAGATACCAATTCAAGGCAATCCAAAGGCAGCTGGCCTGATTCGTACGAGAGTTCCAGAAACGTCTCTGAGGTCACTTCACCATAAATGGAGTCGGTATTTGACCCAACGATAATGTTAGTTCCTCGATCCGTACGAAGGCTATCGATATAAAATGTGGAAGCTGGAAGTACAAATTCCTGAAAATTGACTTCCGTCTCCGAGTCCCCGGGATTAAGCTCTAAACCTAAATCTCCTGGTTCTTCACAAGCGATCAAGAAAAGGGACAAAGCTGCCCCTTTCAGGATCTTATCCAATAAGTTCATTATAGAGGTTGTAGTAGGATTCCTCGAAGTTTTCGTTTTGTTCAATGGTATCAATCTTCTTCTCATTGGAGAGTTCAGATACCAATTTGTTAAAGCTTTCTGTTGATTCTTCATCAGCATGAATAACAGCATCGGCATACTGTACCCCAATTTTGATGAAACCTTCGTAATCTGCAGATTTCAACTGATCCAGCATGCTATCGTCAATGTCTAGCATTTTTACTTTATCCAATAAGTCTTCGCCAAACTTGTGGGTAAACTTATTGTTGTGCATCGTGAAGACGGTCTTTGAATCCTTGAAGATCGGATCATTTTTGTAAGTAGACTTCACGTACAAAGGAATCAATCCGGTCATCCAGTCATTGCAGTGAATGATGTCAGGAGACCAACCTAATTTCTTAACTGTTTCTAAAACGCCTTTACAGAAGAATATTGCCCTTTCGTCATTATCTTCATAGAAATTGTCTTCTTTATCAAGGAAAACCGACTTTCTGTGGAAGTAGTCTTCGTTATCGATGAAGTAGACCTGCAATTTGGCATTAGGAATTGAAGCGACTTTGATCACCAAAGGCTTTTCTTCATCTCCCACGGCAATATTAATTCCGGACAATCTCACCACTTCGTGAAGACGATTCTTTCGCTCGTTGATGAGACCAAATCTTGGAACCAGAATTCGAATCTCCATCCCTTTTTCCTGCATTGCCTGTGGCAACCTCCTTACGAAATCCGCAACCTCGGAGGTTTTCAAAAATGGGTTTATTTCGCTTGCCACGTAAAGAATTCTGATGTTGGACATAGTAAATTGAACTAATTCAAGAGGTCGTGTGAAAAATGAGGCTCAAAATTACCTAAATTTTGTTTCTTTGTCAATTTTCGATTCCAATTCACCCTAATCCTACCAATGCAAAAGTGCCTTCAGGTCCAGGAAATTAAGAACTACCAGGAAGATTTAAGAAAAAATAACAAGCGCATTGGTTACGTGCCTACGATGGGTGCATTGCATGAAGGGCATCAGGAATTGATTAGGGCCAGCCAGGCGGCAAATGATATCACCATCGTTTCGATTTTTGTCAATCGGTTACAATTCAATGATCCCAAAGATTTCGAACTCTACCCTCGCACAGAAACCGCGGATTTTGCTTTGTTAGAGGACATGGGTGTTGATGCGGTGTTCAAACCTGTGGAGGAAGAAATCTACCCGACTGTACCTGTGGTTTCTTTTGACCTGGGCGCTATGGCCAATGTTATGGAAGGTCAATTTCGTCCTGGTCACTTTCAGGGTGTATGTGTGGTGCTGTCCAAATTCTTTCATTTAGTCAATCCGCATGAAGTGTATTTTGGCCTCAAGGATCTACAGCAATATTTGATTGTGAAGCGCATGGTAGAAGATCTTTTCTTTGATATGCGAGTCAATGGTGTTCCGACCAAACGAGAAACTTCAGGACTGGCCTTATCCTCTCGAAATTTACGCCTGTCTGAGAATGGCAAATTAGTCGCTTCAAACATTTATAAAGGTTTAGAGTTAGCCAAAGCAGAAATCTTTTCGAAAAAGGACGTACAGGAAATTACTACCTCGTTGACGGAATTTTACGAAAGAATTGATGGTTGTACTATTGAGTACTGCAAGATTATTAATGCTCGAACCCTGATTCCAGTGATGGACTATGGCGAAATCGAGGAAATCGCCGTGTGTGTTGCGGCTTACGTTGAGGGTATAAGACTGATTGATAATCTATATTTGCGGCTCAATTAGCTTAAACGTGATGTTTGTAGAAATTTTAAAGTCCAAAATTCATCGGGTAAAGATCACCCAGGCGGAACTACACTATGTAGGTTCTATCACCATTGATGAAGATTTAATGGATGCCGCAAACCTCATAGAAAATGAGAAAGTCCAGATCGTCAACATTGATAATGGAGAACGATTGGAAACTTATGTCATCAAAGGTGAACGAGGAACCGGAGAGATTTGCCTGAATGGCCCGGCAGCCAGAAAAGCGCAGGTAGGTGATATCATCATTATTATCTCCTATTGTAGTATGGAATGGGAAAAGGCGAAAACTTACGAACCTACTATCATCTTCCCTAACGAAGACAATCAGGTATAAGCAGCTTCACACTGTTTGGCTCCATTCCGGGTAGTTAGTACAAAACATGCTGAAAAAACTCCTCAACTTATTCAAGATCCTCCTGCCAATTGCGCTGGCAGTTGCTCTAATTTACTTCGCTTTCAAGAATGTAGATTTTAATGAATTCTGGAACAATCTCAGCAAAGTCAACTTTAATTGGGTCATTGTCAGTCTGGTGATTTCCGTAATTCCCTACGTTGCACGGGCTTATCGCTGGAATATCCTGATCAGCGCACTGGGTTACCAACCGAAACTCTATCCCACAACACTGGCTATTATCATCGGCTACTTTGCCAACCTGGCCGTACCACGCCTGGGAGAGGTGGTGCGATGTGGCTTTTTACAACGTACCAATAAAATACCTTTTACGGTATCGGTCGGGACAGTAATCACCGAGCGGATAGTTGATATGCTCACGTTGTTGCTGCTATTGATCATTGCTCTGATCCTGGAATACGACGTGCTTTCAAGCTTTCTTAGTCCCTATCTAAACAATGCGGATTTCGCTGGTATTTACTGGGCCTTAGGTGCCTTGATTGTGGCTGGTTGTATTGGCATCATTGTTTTGTGGCTGCTCCTACGACAGGGCAAATTCCCTAAACTCAGCAAGCTAATACAAGAACTTGTTCAGGGCATTTTTGCCATTGCAAAAATCCGGAATCTGCCAGGCTTTCTATTCGCCACGGTCGTTTTGTGGACGGTGTATTTCTTCATGTCCTATTTGATCATTTTCTCACTGGAATCCACATCACACCTCGATCTGGAAGCAGGACTATTGCTACTCGTGACTGGAGGGATCGCCATTGCCCTACCCGTTCAAAGTGGGTTTGGTACCTACCATGCCATGATCTCCGCTCTCTTACTGATTTATGGTATCCCTGAAGTGACCGGATTATTTTTGGCCACACTCTTACATACTTCGCAAATCATTGCCATCGCTCTTATAGGTGCATTAGCTTTGTTTTTAGGACTCCTACTACGATCCAAAAGTGAAACCGACGAAGTTGAAAATAGCGACACTACACGAAGCGAAGATCCTCACCGATAAATGGAAAAAGGAGGGTTTGAAAGTCGTCTTCACTAATGGCTGCTTCGATATCCTGCATTTGGGTCATATTGATTATCTGGAAAAATCAAGATTGATTGGTGACAAATTGATCGTAGGCCTTAACGATGATGATTCTGTACGCAGGCTCAAAGGGGAAAGTCGACCGGTCAATGACCTTCTGGCCAGAAGTCGGATGTTAGCGGCGCTTGATTTTGTAGATGCTGTAGTAGCTTTTGAAGACGATACTCCGCAAGCATTGATCAGTGCTTTGCTCCCGGATGTGTTGGTCAAAGGAAATGACTACACAATCGACAACATTGTGGGCGCAGATGTCGTAATTCAAAATGGTGGTAGTGTGGAAACAATTGCGCTGGTCGATGGGTACTCTACTACCTCAATTATTAATAAATTGAAACACAATTAATTTTAAACAAGATGCTTTGGATCATATTTATTTTCTTTTTCATTCTTAGCCTTGCGGTTAGCAACAGGCTAAAATCGAAGTTTAGGAAATATTCACAAATTCCTATACAGTCGGGTCTCTCCGGAAGAGAGATCGCAGAGCTCATGCTCCGGGATCATCAGATCTACGATGTGGCGGTTACTTCGGTAGAGGGGCAATTGACTGACCATTACAATCCCGCTAACAAAACGGTCAACTTAAGTCCTGATGTTTATCACGGACGATCTGCAGCTTCGGCAGCAGTAGCGGCCCACGAATGCGGCCACGCCGTGCAGCATGCTAGCGCTTACAGTTTCTTACAGTTTCGATCAGCCATGGTGCCAGTACAGAATATCAGTGGTAGAATTCTGAATTTTATCATGCTGGCTTCCATTTTCGGAGGAGGTATCTTATTAGGCATGGGCTGGTCTAATGTGATCCTGATCGTGATCGCGTGCCAGTTTGTCATAACCTTATTTACCCTGGTTACCCTGCCCGTGGAATTTGATGCAAGTAATCGAGCATTAGCGTGGATCAGTGAACGCAACATCGTGACACCTCAGGAACATGACATGTCGAAAGATGCGCTGAAATGGGCAGCGATGACTTATGTGGTTGCAGCACTGGGTGCAGTATCTACCCTATTATATTATGTCATGATGTTCGCCGGTGGCGACGATTGATCAACATAAGGATATTCAATAATGAAAGCTGGCTTTGTCCAGCTTTTTTTATGCCAATTGCGGGATAAAAATTTGCTCCGAAAGGGAGAATCATCCGCATTTCAGTTTTATTTATTCGTATTATATCGAAATAATAGGCCAATTATTAATTTGATAAAATTTAATTTGGTTGGAAAACGTATGCATGCATAACAAATGTGTTATATTTGTGGTTATCCTGTTACCATATTTCAAATTGTACGAATCATGAATTATAACCTGACGGAAGAACAGATAGCTGTAAGAGATGCCGCAAGAGACTTTGCTCAAAAAGAATTACTCCCTGGCGTAATTGATAGGGATAACGAGCAGAGGTTCCCAGCAGAGCAAATCAAGATGATGGGCGAGTTGGGATTCATGGGCATGATGGTAAGCCCTGAGTACGGAGGAGGCGGTATGGATACCGTTTCTTATGCACTAGCCATGGAGGAGATTTCCAAGATTGATGCGTCTGCGTCTGTAGCCATGTCGGTGAACAACTCTTTGGTTTGTTGGGGACTTGAAAAATATGGTAATCAGGAGCAAAAGGAAAAATACTTACCGGATCTGGCCTCCGCGAAAAAAATCGGAGCATTCTGTCTTTCTGAGCCTGAAGCGGGATCGGATGCAACTTCCCAAAGAACTACGGCAGAAGATAAAGGAGATCATTACTTGGTGAATGGTACCAAAAACTGGATCACTAATGGTAACTCCGCAGGAACTTACCTTGTCATTGCGCAAACCAATCCTGAGAAAAAGCACAAAGGAATCAACGCCCTGATCGTAGAGCGCGAAACGGAAGGGTTTTTAGTCGGTAAAAAAGAAGACAAACTTGGGATCAGAGGTTCTGATACACATTCTTTGATGTTTCAGGACATGAAAGTGGCTAAAGAAAATCGCATTGGCGATGATGGGTTTGGTTTCAGCTTTGCCATGAGCACTTTGAACGGTGGCAGGATAGGGATTGCAGCGCAGGCCTTAGGGATCGCTTCAGGAGCATTTGAACTTTCTTTGAAATACGCCAAAGAAAGAAAAGCCTTCGGTGTAGAGATTGCGAAACATCAGGCCATTCAATTCAAATTGGCAGATATGGCTACCAAGATTGAAGGAGCAAGATTGATGGTTTTGAAAGCTGCATACCTCAAAGATGCCGGACAAGACTACTCGCACGCGAGTGCGATGGCCAAATTGTATGCTTCACAAGTAGCCATGGAAGTGACTGTAGAAGCGGTTCAAGTCCACGGCGGATACGGATTTGTGAAAGAATTCCATGTAGAAAGATTGATGCGTGATGCCAAAATCACACAGATCTATGAAGGCACTTCTGAGATCCAAAAAATCGTTATTTCAAGGGGATTATTGAAATAGTTAAACTAGCTGTTTCCTCTTCTTACACCGGAGAGTTTTGGAATCTTAAAATAAAATATTAGATTCGTACAATCTTATTGGCCCGAAAGGGCCTTTTGTCTCACAAAGATTATATTTCTTCTCCGGTGGAAGATTATAACCGAATCATCGAATCCCTATCTGTTCGCTTTGTAAAAGCTAGGAATATTAATATTCTAAAGCCAGTCACAATCGAAAATAACTACGACGTTGAAAACTCTTTGTTGTTGGTCAACGTGGGTGAGTTAAAGTACGGTAAAGACCGGGAAACAGTCAATCAAGGCGAATTATTGTTTGTTCCTGGTGGTAAGCAGGTGTCAATCACATACGGCACAGGTGACGCCACGAGCTTGTCAAAAGATGACTTTTTGACAAATAAGGACAGCTATTTTCAAAATGCCGAGGAAATCCCTCGGGATGCTCAAAGTTACAGCTATGTCTCCTTCGACGCGAAAGTCTTCGATTCTGTTAATTTCTTTGGCTCGCTGGATGTCCCTCCTTTCGTCATTCCTGCCAATGAGAAAATATCGCAATTGATCCTACAGATCAACAACGAAGTAGTCCTGAACGAGCCGGGCAGAGGTAGAACGATCAAGGTGTTGACAGAATACATGGTCATCGAATTGATTCGACACATCGTCAATCAAGGACTCTTTGTAGAACAGTTTGCAACGAACAGTACCTACTTTAAAGACCCTCGCCTCATCGAAATTTTTGATTACATCAAAAAGAACCTGGGTGAAGACCTGTCTAATAAGCGGTTGGCAAATGTCGCTAACGTTTCTGAGGACTATGTGGGACAGTATTTCAAAATGCTTACGGGCATCAACCCACAAGACTACATCGAATATCAACGCATGGAGAGTGCGGTACATCTATTGCGCACCTCGAAGAAGAGTATCCGTGAAATAGGAAAGGAAGTGGGTTATAAGGATACCGCGTACTTCTGTCGACGATTCAAAATGATGTTTGGTATACCTGCAGGAAAAATGAGGCGACGAGAATCGCTTATGAATCTTTGAATTTGGCTTTCCTGGCCTGCAAATAACGCGTTATTGCTTCCCTACTTACCGTCTCGATTATCCACCTGACAATCCAATTGCCTTTGGATCTTCGTTTCTCTTTATAGGAATTCCTGGAACGTCTGCGAAAAAAGACAAAATAAATTGTGGCCAGGATCATGGTCACCATTCCGATGATCAGACCTGTCTTGACTTTATTCTCTAGCTGCGTGGATTGTTTTTCAATCTCATCCCGAAGCTCTTGTTCCCGTTTTTTCAGGTCAGCGATGTACTGATCATATGCATTATCCTTTGCCATCCTTAGTCGTCATTATCTAAAAGCCTGCTCTTGATTGCCTTGGTAAACCCTTCAGAGCTAGCTACCCGGTACAGAATGAATGAACCCAACAATGCAATTCCTCCAACCACCAGGAACCCTCCATAATTATTTCCAATTACATCATTGAGCACAAATGCTACCGCCAGGCCCAGAAAAAATAAGGCGAAGGTGACCAATAAACCAATTGCGAAAATGATGACTAGTCGAGAAAGTAATACGCCAACTTGTCCCTTGACTTCTATTTTTACTTGATCCAACTTGAGCTTTACGAGCTCAGTGATTTTGTCAATTAAGTTGGTAATTAGCGACACTTATGATCTGTTTTTACTAAAGCACTAAGTTAGCGCTTTCAACAAAAATCACTTACATACCATGTATGATTAAGGCTGGATCTTCTCTTGGGTTAGCTGTTGCTCTGGTGCAGACGGTTCTTTTACTTCAAGATTCGTATCACCACTGAAGTAGATCAATGAAAATGGTAACAGGAAAAACGTCAGGATGATGTAAGTGAATCCAATGATCCTGCTTCGTAAGGTTAAATAGCCTAAACGATCACTGAGGAAGGTGGGTATCCTATTGAGTGCGGGAATTAACAGGAAAATCGCCACACCAATCAGGTTGAACAAGAAGTGTGCAAGCGCAAGACTAATGGCGGCTTCACTTTTAAACAAGGCAGCGATGATCGCGGTGATGGTTGTCCCAAGGTTTGCTCCTAAGATGAATTGAAAAGCCTTATTCAGCTTGACCTTACCCGTAGCAACAAGAGGCACAATCAGGGAGGTGGTCAGTGAGCTGGATTGGATCACAGAGGTTACCAGCAGTCCCCATCCAAAGGATTTGAATTTTGTGTCAAACATCAGTTTTTCCAGGCTCTTTTTCGCGGATCCTATCAGGCGATTGTACAATAATTTCGAAATCACCTTAACCGTACCAAACAACAGAATCACGGAAAGCAACAAGCCAATCATGGACCCAAATAGATCCAGTATAAACTCCGTGGCTGGATTGAGGACATTGAGAATACCTCCAAAATTTGACCCTTGTTGTGTCGTACTGTCCTTTAAAAAGGCACTAAGGTCTGAACTGATACTTGATAGAAACTGGTATTTAAGCTCTAGTGGAAATAAGATCAAAACGATCAGTACATTGAAGATGTCGTGTGAAACACCGGCAGATATTGCTTTTCTAAACTCCGTTGTTTTCGTGATATAACCCAGGCTTACTATCGTTGAAGTGATGGTTGTGCCTATGTTAGCGCCCATCACAATAGGTAGTGCACTTTGCAGGGAAATGGAATTAGAAGCTACAGCCGCAACGACCAGCGAGGTTGTGGTACTACTGCTTTGCAGAATGGCTGTGACCAACAATCCGATAAAAAGTCCAATAAAGGGATTGGAAGTTGCCTGCAGAATAGATTCAGCCATAGCCCCACCCAGTGTCCCGAAGGCCGCTCCCATTAGTTGTATGGAGAAAACGAACACCAGGACCGATCCGATGATGATCATCACGTTGGTCGCCGTGGGCAAAGTCTGCCGATTGTTCGTTATGTTAAGCGTATCCTCCATTCAATTTCCGGCACAAAGCTATTGGACGGATATTAGGAGCATTTCTTCTGATGATAAAGCGTATGTTAAGTATTCAACTATACTTTACCCTCGCGAGTACTTCTTCCTGTCCGGCTTTTCACCTAAATGAACCGCGAAGTTAGAAGATGCTTCTTAGATGCCTCTGCCAGAAGTGATGAAGGATATGTTAAGGTTTTATAGCCCCGGGAAACCGACAGGACTCATTGAGGATTCGACATTGGATTTATACAATCAGGTCGACTCTGAAGCCTATTCTTCAGCTGCTCCGGATTTTTTGAGCTCTCTTTCACTTTCTCCAGTAATGGCCTCGGAAACATTGATGAGGTGATCTCCGACTTTCTCCAAAGACTGATATACATCCTTATAAGAGGATCCGAGTTTATGGTTAAAACCTTTTTTGTTTACCTGAACCTTGAATTCATCACGCAATTCATCCCTCAAGGCATCAATGGCTTTTTCTGCCTCTAGTGCGCTGGCAATACTTACATGGTTGTAATCACCGTCCAAATTGCCATTCATGATATCAATTGCCTCATCAACGAGGGCAAGCATTTTGAACAAATTGTCCTTCTGTTCTTGTGTAAAATGAAATTCCTTGTCCAGTTTGTTTTCAATGTCCTTCGACATTTGGAAGAACACATCACCAACACGCTCCAAATCATTCACAATACTCAAAAGGCTTACCACCCTTGCAGAGGCATTTGCACTCAGGCTTCCGTCTGTGACACGGCTTAGATAAGTGCAGATTTCTTCCTCCATTCGGTCGGTTATCTCTTCAAAATTCCGGACTTTCTTCAGCAGCTTCTTTTGTTTTTTGGGTTTGTCTTCGTCGAGCAGCTTCTTAAAAGAATTGGACATCTTTTGGACCACTTTTCCAAAATGTGCTGTTTCCTTTTTCGCCTCTTCCAAAGAAAGCTCAGCGGTATTCATTAACCCAGTTCCAATGTAAGCAAGCTTAAATTCTTCATCGTCATCTCCTTTAGGTTTCACGATTTTGGTAACGATGCTGGCAATTCTTTGGGCGAACCAAACCAGCAAAAACGTATTCAAAATATTGAAAGAAGTATGAAATGCGGAGAGCGCAAATTTTATGGATTTCGAATCCGTATACGCCGAAGTGTTACCCATATAAACCATGAAACCATCAACCATATACAGGAATGGTTTTAATAGTATGATGATCCAGATAACACCAAATATGTTGAATATAAAGTGAGCGAAAGCAGCTCTCTTTGCATGAACGTTTCCTACTAATGCAGCAATATTCGCTGTGATGGTCGTTCCAATATTTTCCCCTAAAACCAGCGCTACTGCAATTTCGAAGGGAATCCAGCCTTGATTGGCCATTACCAAAGTAAGGGCCATGGCCGCACTTGAAGACTGCACAATTACCGTAATTATCGTACCAATAACTACGAATATTAAGGTACTTAAAATACCAAGATCGGTGTAATTCGAAACGAATGACAGAATTTCCGGATTACTCTGCAAGTCTGGAACTGAGTCTTTCAGAAATTGTAATCCCATCAATAAGAGTGCAAATCCAATGAGCACTTCACCCCAGGATTTAATTTTATCCTTACTCATGAAAATCATGGGAAAGGCAAAGGCAATGATGGGAATTGCGAATTTCGTTACACTGACTTTGAAGCCCACGGAGGACAATAACCAGGCTGTCATCGTTGTGCCAATGTTGGCACCCATGATCATCCCAATGGCTTCCACCAACGACAGCAATCCGGCATTTACAAAACTTACAATGAGGACAGTAGTAGCAGAAGAAGACTGCACCAGACTTGTTACAAGAAATCCCGATAAGACTCCCTTCGCTCTGTTGGAAGTCATGGAACTCATGATCTGTCGCATTTTAGATCCGGCAACTTTTTGGATCGCCTCGCTCATCACTTTCATTCCATAAATGAAGAATGCCAGCGATCCCAGTAGGCTAAGCAGTTGCAAAAGACCGAATTCCATATTCTTGGACTTTTATAATTAAGATGTCACAGCGGACAAAATTAAGGTTACATCCTTTCGAATGATCACGCCCGAAATTACATGAACATTAATTTACCCAATGCAATTAACTCACTAATTAACAATAAGGTAACCTATGAACCAAATCAAAGGAAAATATGCAGATGAAAAGTAGAAATATCAGTCTAGCAGTTCTTGTAATGCCAGCCACGCCATGAGCCCCATGCCATCCTTCAAAGCAGATTCTTCAATATTGAAGGTAGGTGTATGCACTCCGGAGGTGATTCCTTTTTCCTCGTTGGCAGTTCCTAAGCGATAGAAGCATGCGTCTACTTCCTGAGAGTAATAAGCAAAGTCTTCTGCGGCTAACCAAAGGTCCAGGTCCACCACATTGGATTCACCCATGTAGGCTTCTGCCGCTTTTCGGGTCCGTTCGGTATATACCGGTTCATTTACCAAAAACGGATAGCCTTTCCTGATCTCAAAATCGCAGGTAGCTCCCATCGATTCGGCCATTCCCGTAGCCATTTTCGTCATCAGTTCATGGGCTCGTGCACGCCATTCTTCGTCATATGTCCTGAAAGTCCCTTTCACTTTCACATAGTCCGGAATCACATTAGTGGCACCATGGCCATGGATGTCTCCAAAAGAAAGCACAGAAGGAATTTTTGGGCTGGCCTTACGACTGACAATCTGTTGTAGTGCAACAATGATATGGCTAGTGATCACAATGGGATCTACTCCGGATTCAGGCATAGCACCATGCCCACCTTTGCCATTCACAGTAAAGTAAATTTCATCGGCACTAGCCATGTACATCCCTGAACGGAAACCAATCTTACCGGCAGGCAATAATGGCATGACGTGTTGGCCCAAAATGGTGTTGGGGACCGGGTTTTTTAAGATGCCTTCTTTGATGAGGATGGAAGCCCCTCCAGGTACCTTTTCTTCTCCTGGCTGGAAAATGAATCGGATACTTCCTCTCATCTCAGATTTCAGTTCACCCAGGATTTTCGCTACCCCTAGCAATGAAGCTGTATGGACATCATGCCCGCAGGCATGCATGACCCCTTCATTGGTGGACTTATAAGACACCTCGTTTTGCTCCACAATGGGCAACGCATCGATATCCGCTCTAAGCGCAATGGTTTTCCCAGGTGAGCCGCCTTCCAGGGTGAAGGTTACTCCGGTTTCGGCCACACGCCTGACCCCCTCAAATCCAAATTCCGTTAGTTTGGATTCGATGAAATTTGCCGTATTGTACTCTTCGAAAGAAAGCTCCGGATTGGCATGCAAATGCCTCCTGATTGCTAAAATTTCCTCAAAATAAGTTGCTGAAAGGTTTTTGATCTGATCAATCAGAGAGCTCATAGTCGGCCAGTTTGATTTTTTCGGGTATCAATAAAGAAGCGGAAAATTCCTTTTTTAAGTTCATGAGATCCGAATGCGCCGTTAACTGATTGAAATACAAACCGACTTTCACCTTATAGTTTGGCTGGCGATACTCCAACCGCACGGGTAATCCCAACTCCATGTTTTCAACAGCCTTTCTTACCCCATAGGCCTGTTCCCGATTCAATCCGTTGTAAACCTGTATGGTATAGCCATCCCAATACGTTTTCTTCAAATTTCCCGCGACGATAATGGACAAAACGCTATCCAGCTCTGCACGGAGATGTCCAGTTAATTCCACTGGATCCTGCAGTTCCACTTCCTGTTCAACAGGGGTATCTTCCGCTGGTGAAAAGTCCGGCCGATGAATGCTCAGGTCTTCAGAATAATTCGTGACTTGAGTAGGTTGTGAAGGCTTACATGCCCAGAAACCCATCAGTAACGCCATCATCAGAAAGGATATCTGTTTCATAAGAGAATGGAATGAATCAGCTATAAAGTTACGGTATCAGTTTCATTCAGACCGCATGCGGATCATTCCTCGATGATCACGCACTTGTTACTTTGAATGTCCTTCTCTACCTGCTTGTACTTGGCCGTCTTCGTAGATCCATCCGCATACCGGACCGTCACTTTGGCATTTCTTCCGCCTTTGTTTTTCTCTACTTTGACCGGTTCAACCTTTTCTGCAGGCGGACGGTTACCTCTGCCTCGGGTTGCATCAAGCAGTGACTTGGACTCTTCTTTGGATTCGTTTAGGTTCGACTTTTGACGTCTGGCTCTTCTTCTGGCGACCTGTACAGAATCCTGTCTCTCGACCGGCACCACACATTTGGTGAGGAAGGAAACGATATCTTCATTGACTCGACCTATGAACTGCTTGAAGAGCTCGAAACCTTCGAACTTATAGATGATCAGTGGGTCTTTCTGTTCGTACACCGCGTTTTGCACTGACTGCTTAAGGTCGTCCATTTCACGCAGGTGCTCCATCCAGGCCATGTCAATCATCTGTAGTGACGACATTTTTTCAAGTGCCAGGATCAGCTCTTCCCCTTCGGTATCAATGGCTTTCTTGAGATTGACTCTAATTCTGGCAGCTTTCACACCATTGGTAAATGGCACCTCCACTGTGCTTTCGGTCTGGCCAATTTCCTCGTACATTTGGCGCAATACCGGCAATACTCGCTCGACGATCACTTCGTTTTTGCGGTTGTACGCTGCGAAAGTTTCGTCGTATAATTTTTTGGTCAGGTCCTCCTGAGAAATTTTCTCCAGTTGCTCTTGATCGATATCCAGGTCTACGCTTAAGACGGAAAAGCAGGTCAGTCTCAAACTGTCCAGGTTGTTTTCCATCTTGGCATTGAGCGCAATGTCCTCACAGGTATCAAACACCATGTTCATGATGTCGAGCTTCAGCCGCTCTCCGTACAAGGCGTTTCTTCGACGGCTGTAGATCACCTCGCGTTGGGCGTTCATCACGTCATCAAACTCAAGAAGGCGCTTACGACCGGCAAAGTTGTTTTCCTCTACCTTCTTTTGCGCTTTCTCTATGGATTTGGTGATCATGCTGTGCTGGATCACTTCTCCTTCTTTCAACCCGATACGGTCCATGACCTTTGCAATCCTATCTGAAAACCCGAACAAACGCATCAGGTTATCTTCCATGGACACAAAGAACTGCGATGACCCCACATCTCCTTGTCTTCCTGAACGTCCTCTTAACTGCCGGTCAACGCGTCTTGATTCATGTCGCTCCGTACCGATGATGGCCAATCCGCCTGCGGCTCTTGATTCCTCAGTAAGCTTAATGTCCGTACCTCGTCCGGCCATGTTGGTCGCGATCGTAACGGTACCTGGCTTACCGGCCTCTGCCACCACATCAGCCTCTCTGGCGTGCTGCTTCGCGTTTAGTACCTGGTGCTTGATCTTCATGTGGCCAAGCGCCTTACTCAGCAATTCAGAAACTTCGACAGAAGTCGTACCCACCAAAACAGGTCGCCGCTGCTCGGTCATTTCCGCAATCTCCTTGGCTACTGCCGAATATTTTTCACGGATCGTTCGGTAAATCTTATCCTCACGATCATCTCGCTGGATAGGCCTGTTGGTAGGAATTACCACCACATCCAGTTTATAAATGTCCCAGAACTCACCGGCTTCCGTTTCTGCCGTTCCCGTCATACCAGCCAGCTTATGGTACATACGGAAGTAGTTTTGCAGGGTCACGGTCGCATAAGTTTGCGTCGCGTCCTCTACTTTCACATTTTCCTTGGCTTCAATGGCCTGGTGCAGTCCATCGGAATATCGACGACCTTCCATGACCCGGCCCGTCTGCTCATCAACAATTTTTACCTTGTCTTCTACCACGATGTATTCCACATCTTTGTCGTAGAGGCAGTAAGCACGCAACAGCTGATTGACGGAATGAATTCGCTTGGATTTCGTGTTGTAATCCTTTATCAACTCATCTTTTTGTCGCAATCGATCGGACTCAGCAATTGCTTTGCCGTCTTCATCGGTCGTTGCAGACTCCAGCTTGTTGATCTCTTCTCCGATATCTGGCAGAATAAAGAATTGTGAATCCTCTCCTGTTCCTGTGATTAGGTCAATTCCCTTTTCAGTCAGCTCGATGCTGTTATTCTTTTCGTCGATGGTGAAGAACAATGGATCATCCGCTTCAGGCATCAACTTCTGGTTGTCCGCCAGGTAGTAGTTTTCAGTTTTCTGCAGGGTTTGTCGAATGCCTTCCTCACTCAAAAACTTGATCAAGGGCTTGTGTTTCGGCATACCACGATATGCACGGAATAATGGCAAACCTCCATCTTTTTCGTTCCCCGCCTTCAATTCTTTTTTCGCAGTAGTCAGGTAGCCGTTCAATAATTTCTTCTGTGCATCTACAAGCTTTTGAATGCGTGGCTTCAGTTGGTCAAACTCATGCTCACTTCCTTGTGGAATCGGGCCACTTATGATCAATGGTGTTCGAGCTTCATCCACTAAGACAGAATCGACCTCATCCACCATGGCAAAGTGATGCTTGCCTTGCACTAATTCTTCAGGGTCACGGGTCATGTTGTCCCGCAGGTAATCAAACCCAAATTCGTTGTTTGTCCCGTAAATGATGTCTGCTTTATAAGCCTGAGCTCTTTCATCAGAATTCGACTCATAGATATCGATACAGGAAACTGTCAATCCATGGAACTGGAAAATCGGAGCATTCCACTCGGAATCTCGTCTGGCAAGGTAGTCGTTCACCGTCACGACATGTACTCCTCGGCCGGCCAATGCATTGAGGTAGGCAGGCAGGGTCGCTACCAGTGTTTTACCTTCCCCGGTAGCCATCTCAGCAATTTTTCCCTGGTGCAGTACAACACCACCAATCAACTGCACATCGTAGTGTACCATGTTCCACACCACATCGGTACCGGCTGCAGTCCATTCGTTGCCCCAAATGGCCTTGCCATTTTCGATGGTCACATGATCTTTAGTCGAAGCATATTCCCGGTCTTTATCGGAAGCAGTCACTACTAGTTGCTTATTCTCTGCCAGTCGTCTGGAAGTTTCCTTCACCACGGCAAATGCTTTTGGCAGGATATCGATCAGCACTTCTTCTAGTTCCGTATCTCTGTCTTCTTCCAGTTTATCGATCTGGTCGAAAATCTCTTCCTTCTCGTGGATCCCAAGGCTGGGGTTTTCGCGAACTTGCTGCTGCAAGCTGTTGATCTGGTCATCAATAACTTTTAATCGCTCGGCGATTACATCCTTCAAATCTTGTGTAGATGCCCTCAGTTCGTCATCTGATATATCCGTGAGCTTTTCGTACTCCGCATTGATTTTCCCCACGTACGGTGTAAGATCCTTCAGATCTCGGTCTGCTTTTGTTCCGAAAACTTTAGCGACACCTCTCGTTATTACGTCAAACATCTATTTGTGTATACTATGATTCAAAAAACGATTAAAGTTAACCCTACTTTGTGATGTTTAATTTGTCATAATTAAGAAATAACAAAGTAGGATCAATTAGGCTTGATCAGCCTTTGAATGGCGATAGGTCATTAAATGAATAATAGGTTCCATCCCATTCTGAAAATTTCAGATTAAGCCTTACAAATGTTCTGCCGGAATTGATTTTGCGGACTTTTTGTCAGTCTGTTCCGTCAAATTATATTTCAATACGGCCTTCGAAGACTGGGGTTGCAGGACCTGCAAGAAAGACGTTTTTAAAGGTATCGCCCTCTTTTTCAAAAGATACCTCCAGATCACCGCCTTTCGTTTGTACCCGAACAGGACTTGCCTTCCCCTTGATGGCCGCCACAATGGCAGCTGCAGTTACGCCGGTACCGCAGGATAATGTCTCATTCTCAACCCCACGTTCGTAGGTTCGTACCTTGATGCCTTCTGCCGTCATTTCAACGAAATTTACATTGGTCCCGCCAGGCTGATATTGTTCGGAATACCGAAGAGACTGGCCTTTGGTGTAGACATCATACACATCAACATTGTCCACAAACCGAACATGGTGCGGTGATCCATTCTCAACGAAGAAGTCTTCTCCTTGCTCGCTGACCTGATCAATGTCATGTAATTGAAAATGTACCCAACCATCTTTCAAAAAGGCTTGATGCAGTCCATCTGTTGTAATGAAGCTCGTTTGTTCAGGAATGATCCCTAAGGCATGGGCAAAGTGAATGGAGCATCGGCTTCCATTCCCACACAAGCTTTTGGAACCATCGGAATTGAAGTAAATCATGTTGAAATCCTCCGTTTCGCTGTTTTGGATGAGCATTAATCCATCGGCACCAACCCCAAAACGGCGGTCGCATAGCTTTCGGACCAGATCCAGGTCTTCTTTTGGGAATACGCCTGTCCGATTGTCAATCAGGACAAAATCATTGCCGGTTCCCTGATACTTGGTGAAATGTAATTCCATAAACGTAAAAAGGCCAACTCCTTCTGAAGTTGGCCAGTATATATTTTACTTGGTACGGCAGAATTAGATTTTCTCTTTGATTCTTGCTGCCTTACCTTTTCTTCCTCTCAAGTAGAACAATTTCGCTCTTCTCACTCTACCTTTTCTCAACACCTCTACTTTGTCAAGGTTAGGAGTCAAAATAGGGAAGATACGCTCAACCGCGATACCGCCAGAGATTTTTCTAACAGTGAAAGTCTCACCATTTGATCCCGTGTTGCGGATCTGCATCACAGTTCCCTGGAATTGCTGGATTCTTTCTTTGTTACCCTCTTTAATCTTGTAGTGAACATTTACCGTATCACCAGGGCCAAATGAAGGGATATTGTTTCTTCCTTCATTGTTTTGCTCTTCTACAAATTTGATCAAATCACTCATGGTACAAACTTATTTATCTGGGGTCACCCCGAAAAAGGAGTGCAAATATAGGGGATTGATAGAAATAATATAGTCGCGCACTGAAAAATTCAGGATAACACGAAAAAAAGTGGATTATTTTTTGGGTTCATCCTCGCCATTAAGCAATTCCCAAAGGTCCGGACGCCTTTCTTTGGTCCTTTGAATGGCCATGTCCTGCCGCCACTCATTGATTTTAGCCTCATGGCCGCTTAACAAAACATCAGGCACCTTCCAGCCTTCGTATTCCTCTGGACGAGAATATACCGGCGGTGCCAGCAAATTGTCCTGAAAAGAATCGGTCAACGCAGACGTTTCATCATTAAGGACGCCAGGCACTAATCGGATCAACGCATCACTCAAAACCATGGCCGCCAGCTCACCGCCGGACAACACATAATCTCCAATGCTGATCTCTTTGGTCACGAGGTGCTCACGTACGCGTTCGTCCACTCCTTTATAATGGCCACAAAGAATGATCAGGTTTTCTTTCAAAGACAAGGCATTGCACATGGACTGCTGCAGCGTTTCGCCATCTGGGGTCATGTAGATGACCTCATCGTATTCCCGCTCGGTTTTCAGCTGATGGATACAACTGGCAATGGGTTCTATGGTCAGGACCATACCTGCACCACCACCATAAGCGTAATCGTCTACGTTTTTGTGCTTGTTAGTGCTATAATCCCTTAGGTTATGGATTTTGATGTCCACGTGACCTTTGGTCATAGAGCGTTTAACTATGCTCTGACTCATGGGACCTTCGAAAAGATCGGGCAAGCAAGTTATAATGTCCAGCCTCATGACTCCTCTTTATAGATGTCTATCAAACCATCAGGCAAAGCACCAACGATCTTTCCTTCTTTTGAATGGACCTGACCCATGATGTCCTCTTGCATAGGAACCAGCACTTCCGTGCCTTCATGATCCACTGCCAAAAGATTGGTTCGGGACATTTGATAGACCTGCGTCACTTTACCCAGCAGGGTATCGCCATCATAGAAATCGTATCCGATCAGGTCATGATAATAGAACTGACCTTCTTCTAGTTTGGGAAGCACTGCCAACGGCAACCAAAGCTCCGAACCCACGAGCTCTGTGGCTTCGTCGATAGAGTTAATGTCTTCGAACGTAAGCTGCGCTTGTTGCTTTGAAATGGAAATGTTAGAAATAAAAAAAGGAACCAGGCTTCCCTCTTCATTGAGAAGCACTGATTCCAAATTTCTGTAGAACTCGGGATCATCCGCGTCGATAAACGCAGTGACTCCCCCTTTTAGACCATGGGTTTTCTGAATGTATCCCAGTTGATAGCAATCATCGAAACCCATACCTCTGTTTTATTCTGCAGCCTTTTCTTCGACTTCAGCTTCAGTATCAGTGGCAGCTTCTGCATCCGCTACTGCTTCTGCACCTTCTTCTTCCAGTGCTTTTTCAGCTTCATCAGCATTTGCTTCTGCTACTTCCGCAGCAAGAGCGGCCTCTTCTTCTTTCTTCTTAGCCAATTGAGCATCAAGACGAGCCTGGTTAACTTTAGCTTCCGCATCAAGTCTGGCTTTCTTCTCATCAGCTCTGCTCTTCGTCAGGGACTCGACTTTACCCTGGATCTTAGATTCCTTAGCAGCAATCCATTCTTCCAATTTCTTGTCAGCGTCTTCCTGAGTAATCGCACCTTTGTTCACACCCAGTTGCAGGTGTTTTCTGTACATCACACCTCTGTAAGAAAGCATCGCTCTTACAGTGTCGGTTGGTTGTGCACCGTCCATTACCCAATGGAACGCTCTTTCATTGTCCAGATTGATAGTTGCAGGATCCGTGTTAGGATTGTATGTTCCTATCTTTTCAATAAAGCGTCCATCCCGTGGAGCTCTACCATCTGCCACGACTACATCGTACATGGCTCTTTTCTTGCGTCCGCGACGCGCTAATCTAATTTTTACAGGCATAACCTTTTTTGTTTATGGAACACGTCCATTCAAAGTATTTAAAATAAGGAGCGCAAAGGTAAGGAAAAGTTTGATGTGACGATGTTTAAAGTGTCAAACACGATACGATTGATCTGAATGACCTCCTATATAAAAGGAGTTGTAGACTGAAACACCTTATAATTATAAGGATTTAGCCAGGCCAAAATAAATGTTGATTCTGACAAACTTCTGGCCCAATACCTGGGTTAACCGAAAGGTTAAAATAAGTAAAGACAGCTTACACCGCTCAGAAGCCGTTGAAAATCAATGTATTCGGATACCCGGGTACGCGGTTTTCAAGATAAGAACAAATTACCTACCTTTGACTCAAATTTGATCATCTAGCCCATTATGGATCAATATTCTTATATCGCCAACGCAGACGTTGGTCACATCGAAGATCTTTATCAATCATACAAAGCAGATCCTGATAGTGTAGACGAATCCTGGAAGAAGTTCTTCGAAGGATTTGAGTTCTCACTTCAGATGTATGGAGAAAATGGAAGTGCGGCTGCAGCAGGCGCAACTTCGAGCCCCAAGGAAATTAAAGTTCGCAACCTGATCTATGCCCACCGTTCAAGGGCGCATCTAAAATCGGATACCAACCCTGTAAGGGAAAGGCGCCAACACTCTACTCGTCTGGAGCTGAGTGATTTCGGACTCTCTGAAGCCGATAATAATGAAGCGTTTCAGGTAGGTGAAGAAATCGGTATTGGCAAAGCCAGCCTGAAGGTCATCAAAGAAAGACTGGAGAAGATCTACCTCGGTCACATTGGATATGAGTACAATCATATCCGGGACTCGGATATTTTTGAGTGGTTCAAGCAAAAAGTCGAGACCGAGGGTGTTGAGATCAATCCTCCTATTCCGGAAAAGAAACAGATCCTTTCCAAACTCACTGAAGCAGTGGTCTTTGAGAATTTCCTGCACACGAAATTCTTAGGCCAGAAACGATTTTCACTGGAAGGTGGTGAAAATACCATCCCTGCACTGGACAAGATCATCAACCGTGCTGCTGAACTCAATGCCGAAGAGGTAGTGATTGGCATGGCGCACCGTGGGCGTCTGAACGTTCTGGCGAACATCATGGGCAAAACCTATGAAGAGATTTTCAATGAATTTGAAGGGAATGCCACCCCGGATCAAACCATGGGCGATGGTGACGTAAAATATCACCTGGGATATTCCAGTCATTTGGATACCCCTTCCGGAAAGAAAATGTATGTAAAGCTGGCCCCGAACCCTTCACATCTGGAGGCTGTGGATCCAGTTGTTCTAGGATACACACGGGCACAGATCGACGATGAGTATCGTGGGGACATGTCTAAGGCTATTCCGATACTGATCCACGGTGATGCAGCCGTTGCCGGACAAGGGATTGTATACGAATGCATTCAGATGAGTTTGCTGGAAGGCTACTCTACAGGAGGAACTATTCATCTTGTCATCAATAATCAGGTTGGATTTACGACAGATTATGATGATGCCCGTTCGAGTATTTACTGTACAGACTTAGCCAAAATCGTTGATGCCCCTGTGCTTCATGTGAATGGTGATGATGCGGAAGCAGTAAATTTCGCCGCAAACTTGGCAGTCGAGTACCGACAGAAATTCAAAAAGGACTTCTTCATCGATTTGTTGTGCTACCGGCGACACGGTCACAACGAAAGTGATGAACCCAAGTTCACTCAGCCCAAGCTTTACAGTTTCATCGCTAAGCATCCAAATCCAAGGGAAGTTTATGTGAAAGAACTGATTGCCAAAGGCCACATGGATGAAGAGAGTGCCAAGCGAATTGATAAAGAATTTAAGCAGCAGCTTCAAGATCGCCTTAATGATGTGAAGCAAAACCCACTGCCTTACACACCTCAAAAAATTGAGGAAGAGTGGCATCACCTGAGAAGGTCTGTTCCGAAGGACTTTGACAAATCTCCCGATACCGCAATATCAGTGGAGCTGGTAGAAACAATCGGAAAGGCATTGACCAGTATCCCGGATGGATTCAAGCCATTGAAGCAAATCGACAAATTGCTGAAAGATCGTAAGGCCAATTTCTTTGAGAAGAAAAGCCTCAACTGGGCAGAAGGGGAATTGATGGCTTATGGATCTATTCTTGCGGATGGTCATATTGTCCGAATGTCGGGTCAGGATGTGAAGCGAGGCACCTTCTCGCACAGACACTCTTACTTCTTCGACTCCAACACCAACGAGCCTTATTGTAATCTGGATCATGTGAAAGAAGGTCAGGAGCCCTTCAGGATCTTCAATTCCTTACTTTCGGAATATGGTGTTTTAGGTTTTGAATATGGTTATGCCATGGCCACGCCCAATGCGCTGATCCTATGGGAAGCTCAGTTTGGTGATTTTGCCAACGGCGCACAAGTAATGATCGACCAGTTCATCGCCAGTGCAGAAAACAAATGGCAGCGCATGAATGGCCTCGTGATGTTACTTCCTCATGGGTATGAGGGGCAAGGTCCCGAGCACAGTTCGGCTCGTCCCGAACGATTCTTGCAGATGGCTGCCAGAGAAAACATGATCATGACGAATCTGACGACTCCTGCCAACTTATTTCATTTGCTGAGGCGACAGATCACCTGGGAATTCAGAAAACCTTGTGTGGTATTCTCACCTAAATCTTTGTTGCGACACCCTAAGGTGGTATCACCTATTGAAGATTTCACTTCCGGTGGCTTTAAGGAAATAATACCGGATGGTTATGTTACCAACAAATCCGTCAAAAGGGTATTGTTCTGTACTGGAAAGGTCTATTTTGACCTGTTGGAAGAGCAACAGAAACGAAAGGCCAAGGATATTGCCGTGGTGAGAGTGGAGCAGTTGTATCCTTTCCCACAGAAACAGATTGATGCTTTATTGAAAAAATTCAATAAACCTGAACTGTTTTGGGTACAGGAAGAACCTGAAAACATGGGTGCCTGGACATTCCTGATGAGAACATTTAACCAGCCATTGGAACTTGTAGCCAGAAAAGCCAGTTCCTCTCCGGCGACAGGATTTGCCAAAGTTCATAAAGAAGAGCAGGCAGACATTGTCAAGAGAGCATTCGATACAAAAGGATAAAAACATTAACCGTATTAAATAAAGAAATTATGAGCCTGGAAATCAAAGTGCCTGCGGTCGGTGAATCAATCACTGAGGTCACTGTTGCTCAATGGTCCAAGCAAGATGGCGAGATGGTCCAAATGGACGAAATCATTTGTGAGCTCGAATCGGATAAAGCGAGTTTCGAGGTTACTGCGGAGGCTTCGGGTGTTTTGCACCCAAAAGTAGCTGAAGGTGACACCATCGAAATCGGTGCCCTGTTGGCCGTCATTGACGAAAGCGCAGCACCTGCCGTTGAAAAGGAAAGCACTCCGACACCTGCTGCTGAACCAAAAAGCACCGGGGAAATCATTGAAATGCCTGTTCCGGCTGTTGGGGAATCCATCAATGAGGTGACCATCTCTAACTGGTCGAAGGCTACAGGAGATTATGTAGAACTTGACGAAGTAATTGCGGAAATCGAATCTGATAAAGCCACCTTCGATCTGACAGCCACTGCCAGTGGTATTCTTGAACGTGTGGCGGAGGAAGGTGCTACCTTAGAGATCGGAGCTTTGATCTGTAAAATCGCTGTTGCTGAAGGATCAGCTCCTAAGCAAGTAAAAGCAGCCGATACCGCACCTGCCGCAAGCGCTACACCCGCATCATCTTCTCAAACTTACGCGACAGGTCATGCGTCTCCTGCGGCTTCTAAAATTCTGGATGAAAAAGGAATTGTCGCTTCCAGTGTAAGTGGTTCAGGTCGAGATGGCAGAATCACCAAAGCGGATGCACAAGCCGCGACTAAACCCGCACCGGCAGCAGCCTCTACAAAGAAAGATGCGGCCAAGCCTGCGTTTGAAGCACCTGTTTTGGGTGGAGGAATCAGCCGAGAGCAGTCGCGTCAAAAAATGTCTCCGCTTCGTAAGACGGTATCCAGAAGACTTGTTTCCGTGAAAAATGAAACGGCCATGCTGACCACCTTCAATGAGGTGAACATGAAGCCAATCATGGACTTACGCAAGAAATACAAAGAGACTTTCAAAGAGAAATACGAGGTTGGGTTAGGCTTTATGTCTTTCTTCACCAAGGCTTGTACAGTTGCATTACAAGAGTGGCCAGCAGTCAATGCCATGATTGATGGTGAGGAGATCGTTTACAATGATTTCTGCGATATCTCTATCGCGGTTTCTGCACCGAAGGGCCTTGTGGTCCCCGTGATTCGAAACGCAGAAGCCATGAGTTTTGATCAGGTGGAGAAAGAAGTCGTTCGACTGGCTACCAAAGCACGTGACAATAAATTGAGCATTGATGAAATGACGGGAGGAACCTTTACCATCACCAATGGTGGTGTTTTCGGTTCTATGATGTCTACACCAATCATCAACGCACCACAATCTGCCATCCTGGGCATGCACAACATCGTTGAGCGTCCAGTAGTTGAAAACGGAGAGATTGTGGCAAGACCCATGATGTACGTGGCCTTGTCTTACGATCATCGCATCATTGATGGTCGAGAGTCGGTGAGTTTCCTTGTAAGGGTGAAGCAGTTGTTGGAAGACCCTACAAGGCTTTTATTAGGTGTTTAATTTTTGAGACCAGAAACGCATTAAAATGGATTACAATGTAATAGTAATTGGTTCCGGTCCTGGTGGTTATGTCGCAGCCATTCGCTGTGCACAACTAGGATTAAAAACGGCTATCGTCGAAAAATATAGCACCCTGGGAGGTACTTGCCTCAATGTAGGATGTATTCCTTCAAAAGCACTGCTGGATTCTTCAGAGCATTTTCACAATGCGGAACACACCTTCGCCGAGCATGGCATTGATATTCCCAAACCCAAGGTGAATCTCAAGCAGATGATCGACCGGAAATCGGATGTGGTCAAGCAAAATGTAGATGGGATCGCTTACCTGATGAAGAAAAACAAGATCGATGTGCATCAGGGACTCGGCTCCTTTGTTGATAAAAACACGATCAAAGTTTCCGGAGAGAAAGAAACGACCATCACCGGAGAAAAAATCATCATTGCGACAGGTTCCAAGCCTGCTTCGTTACCCTTTATTCAGATCGATAAGAAAAGGGTCATTACAAGTACGGAAGCGCTGGAGCTAAAAGAAGTGCCTAAACACATGATCATCATTGGTGGTGGTGTGATTGGCATGGAGCTGGGATCTGTTTATGGTCGATTGGGTGCAAAAGTTTCGGTAGTTGAATTCCTCGATGGCATCATCCCTTCCATGGATAAAACCATGGGTAAAGAATTGCAAAAATCCTTGAAAGGGCTTGGGTTTGATTTCTATCTGAAGCACAAGGTCACTGATGTGAAAGCAACAGCCAAACAAGTAAAGGTGACCGCTGAAAATGATAAAGGTGAAACTGTTGAGCTGAAAGGGGATTACTGTCTGGTATCGATCGGCCGACGACCTTACACCGATGGTTTAGGGCTGGAAAATGTCAGCGTGAAAGTCAGTGACCGAGGCCAAATTGAAGTGGATGATCACTTGAGAACCAATGTCGACAACATTTGGGCCATCGGTGACGTGGTGAAAGGTGCGATGCTTGCACATAAAGCCGAGGAAGAAGGCGTTTTCGTCGCAGAGCAGATCATGGGTCAAAAACCTCACATTCATTATCACTTGATCCCAGGGGTAGTTTACACCTGGCCAGAAGTGGCGAGTGTAGGTTTCACCGAAGAGCAATTGAAAGCGGAAGGCCGCCAAATCAAAATAGGAAAATTCCCTTATAAAGCCTTAGGAAGAGCCAGGGCTTCAATGGATACCGATGGGTTGGTGAAAGTGATTGCCGATAAAGCCACTGATGAAATTCTGGGCATGCACATCATTGGTGCGCGTGCCGCGGATATGATTGCGACAGGGGTTACTGCTATGGAATTCCGTGCTTCTGCAGAAGATGTAGCGAGAATGTCGCATGCACATCCGACCTATATGGAAGCAGTGAAAGAAGCTTGCCTCGCAGCAAGTGAGAATCGACCAATTCATATTTGATTCTTCAAGAGTTTTAGAAAACCCACCCCAAGCCCCTCCCAAGAGGGGCTTGGTTCTTCAGAGCTTATTTATATTAAAACCCTCAGAGTCATTCTTTGAAGACGCTGAGGGTTTTTTAGTTCGCTTCTTCTGCGATTATCTGCTTGAACAAGAAACCTGGAATTTTCTTCCTCACCAGGAAAATAAACGGCACCGCTAATAAGGTTGCTTTACCAAGGGCAATTAATCCTGCCACAAACGCTTGTCCGAATACAATGGCTCCTAGTCCACTCAATACCCAATAGACAAAAGTGCACAGTGCCACGGAGGTAAGAAAAATATGGCCTCTGAGGGCAAGCAGATTTTGATTCGTTAGTTTGTACAGGGACTTTCGGATGATAAACCTGAATGCCAGGGTCCCGATGAACAAAGCCATGACACCAAATACCTTGAAGTTCAGATCAAGTCCCCACTCCCCTTGATTCAGATCTTTTGTGATCGCAGCTGCATCTCGATATCCACGCACTGCGCCATATGGTATTCGCCAGTCCGGCTTAACGATCGCCGAATCCTTTTGCATACCCAGCACGGTAACGTTGACCCCACTGGCCAGTCCTCGGAATTCAACTTCCAGGTCTTCTAATTGCGGATTATTGAAGTCTTTGGAATCAGTGATCACATTTACATCCACCTTGTAAAATCGACTTTTCCCAACTTCGAGGTTCAGATAACTTTCAACAGGGATCGGATCTTCATAGAGGTCTTCACTGGTAAGCAAGGCCGTATCAATTTTATACATGCCTATATATATCCCACTATCTGCTTTCAACTTATACGAAGCAGAGGCATACGCCTCCGGGATGTAACTGTCCTCCTCAAAATTGGATTTCTTGTGCTGGTAGGTTGGTACGAAATAATATTCCTCTTCCACCTCACTGAACACAGCCACGTTTCGGATGTAATTGATCCCATTGAACTCCATCCCATATTGTGGATCATTGAAGACATAATCTGTGGAAATAGGGCCTGCCAAAACGACCAGTTCTCCTTCCAGTTCCGGATTGTATACGTCGGATCGGATTTTTACAGCAAGTTCCTCCGCTAATTGCAGTCTGTCTTTTTCGACCACTACTCGCCTGGCATTCCATAGAATCAGGAATACCCCGAAACCAAAAAACAGGATGAATGCGCCCCAAATGATGCATCCTTCACCTTTGTTTTGCTCTGTACTCATAGGTTGATCTGGTTAGATCTACCTAAATCTACAAACAATGGTTCATATTAGTCAAGGGCTTAATTAGGAGTTGAAAAACTTCAACTTTAAGGCTCCTCGTTACAAAGGAAGACCAGCGCTTATCTACTTCAGTTCTTCTTTCAAAAACTTCGCGGTATAGCTTTCTTTGACTTTGGCGAGTTTTTCGGGGGTTCCTTGTCCGACAATGGTTCCTCCTCCGGACCCTCCTTCCGGGCCAAGATCCACTAAGTAATCACAGACTTTGATCACGTCCATGTTGTGTTCGATGATCAGGACTGTATTGCCTTTGTCGGCCAGCTTATTCAAGACATCCAATAAGTGCTGTATGTCCTGAAAGTGCAGTCCGGTTGTTGGCTCATCAAGGATGTAGAAGGTTTTACCAGTATCTTTCTTAGAAAGCTCCGTAGCTAGTTTTACACGTTGAGCTTCTCCTCCGGACAAGGTCGTCGCGTGCTGACCCAGGGATATATAACCAAGGCCCACATCATTCAATGTCTTGATCTTTCGTACAATCTTCGGCTGGTGCTCAAAAAACTCCACCGCCTGCTCCACGGTCATGTCCAGCACGTCGGAAATAGACTTCCCTTTGAACCGGACTTCAAGCGTTTCTCTATTATAGCGTTTCCCCTTACACGTTTCACATGGCACATGAACGTCTGGCAAGAAATCCATCTCGATGAGACGCATTCCACCGCCCTGGCAAGTCTCACATCTTCCACCCTTCACATTGAAGGAAAAACGGCCTGGTTTGTAGCCACGGATCTTGGCTTCTGGCAGTTCGGCAAATAGCGTTCGGATATCCGAAAATACTCCTGTATAGGTCGCTGGGTTTGATCTTGGCGTCCTGCCAATCGGTGACTGATCGACCTCAATTACTTTATCTATTTCTTCAAGGCCTTTCAGGCTTTTGTAAGGCAAAGGCTCCTTTCGGGATTTGTAGATGGCTTTCTTTAATGCTGGATAAAGCGTCTCATGTATCAGCGTAGACTTCCCACTTCCAGACACACCTGTGATACAAATCATACTTCCCAAAGGCAACTTCAAATCCACACCCTTTAGGTTATGACCTGTGGCTCCTTTGAGGAGCAATTGCTTTCCATTTCCTGTCCGGCGTTTCTCAGGAACTGCAATTCGTAGTTTGTTATTGAGGTAATTTGCGGTAACAGAATCACTGGCCAGGATTTTAGCAGGAGTCCCATTGGCCACAATCTGTCCCCCATGTCTTCCGGCACCAGGACCAATATCCACGACAAAATCTGATTCTAGCATCATGTCTTTGTCATGCTCAACAACGATCACCGTATTACCTAATTCGCGAAGGTCTTTGAGCGCCTGGATCAACTTGACGTTATCGCGTTGATGCAACCCGATACTGGGCTCATCGAGGATGTAGAGTACGTTCACCAATTGCGTACCGATCTGAGTAGCCAATCGGATACGTTGTGCCTCCCCTCCTGAAAGGGTCTTTAATGGCCGATTTAGACTTAAATAATCCAATCCTACATCCAACAAGAATCCGATCCGCTTTCTGATCTCTTTGAGGATCTCGGTAGCGATGATGTTTTGCTTCTCGTCTAACCTTTCTTCAAGCCCTACAAACCATTCACCTAGCTCGCCTACGGTCAGTTGGGCCAGTTCTCCAATGTTCTTGTCAGCTATCTTGAATTGTAGGGATTCCTTTTTCAATCGCAGGCCATTACAAGACGGACATACTCGGCTGTTCGTGAAGTCTTTGATCCACTGCTGGGTTTTCTCCGTTCCAAAATCTTTCTGCTTCTCCAGGAAGTTGATGATCCCTTCAAACTTAGTATTCCAGTCGGTTCCGGGATATTTCACAGAGCTGACCGCTACGGGCTCATTATCCCCGTAAAGCAGCGTATGAATAACTTCTTCCGGCACCTTTTTTAGCGGCGTACTCAGATTGACTTTATGCTTTTTCAGGATCGCCTCTATCTTCTTGAAGATCCAAATGTCCCGGTATTCGCCGAGTGGTGCGATTCCTCCACGGCTGATGCTCAGGTCCATGTCCGGCATCACAGCCTCCTGTGAAATCTCATCGATTTGTCCCAGGCCATTGCACTCAGGACAAGCCCCATATGGTGAATTGAACGAGAACGTATTCGGAGCTGGATCGTCATACGCCAGCCCCGTCTCCGGGTCCATCAGGTTTTTACTGAAATGCGACGGATCATTTTCTGCATCCAGGGTCATCATGATCCCATTACCATGCTTCAGAGCCGTTCCGATCGATCCTGATATGCGTGCGAGGTATTTCTCCTCCACGATGATCCGGTCCACTACAATTTCGATATCGTGCGTCTTGTAACGATCCACCTGCATTTTGGGCACCAGGTCCTGCACTTCTCCATCTACCCTTACCTTGGCAAAGCCCATTTTACGAATCTGTTGGAAAAGCTCCCTGTAGTGTCCTTTTCGACCCTTGACCACTGGCGCCATCAGGCTCAGTTTTTGGCCGTCATATTGCTGCAAAATGTGGTCCAGGATCTGATCCTGGGTCTGCTTCACCATTTTCTTCCCGCTGATGTGGGAATAGGCGATACCTGCCCTGGCAAATAACAAACGAAGAAAGTCATAGATCTCGGTGACCGTCCCTACCGTTGATCGAGGATTACGGGAGGTGGTCTTCTGTTCGATGGAAATCACAGGGCTCAAGCCATTGATCTTATCGACATCCGGACGTTCCATGTCACCGATAAAAGATCGCGCATACGCAGAGAAGCTCTCCATGTACCTTCGCTGGCCTTCGGCATAGATGGTATCGAACGCTAAACTGGATTTTCCACTGCCACTGATCCCTGTAATGACGACCAGTTGGTTTCTTGGAATGTTCAGGCTGATGTTCTTGAGATTGTGCTCGCGCGCACCGATGATCTCAATGATTTCTTCCTGTACTTTATGTTCTTGAGCTTCTTCTTTTGCTAAGGTCTCTTGCATGCGGCCGCAAAGATAAATCGGATATCAATTGAACCCACACCCTTGTTAAAAGTTCGGCGATAACTTGTATTGACTGTAGAACTTTTCAATGACCTCCACTGCTTCTTCTGGTTCATCTACTACGGAAAACAGGTCCAGGTCTTTTTCACTGATATTATTTTCACGCTCTAACAACGTGGTTTTGATCCAGTCAACCAGGCCACTCCAAAATGACTTACCTACCAGTACAACGGGGAATTTTGTGATTTTTTCTGTCTGAATTAAAGTCAATGCCTCAAATAATTCATCCAGGGTACCAAAACCACCAGGCATGACAATGAAGCCTTGTGAGTAGCGTACAAACATCACCTTTCTCACGAAGAAGTAATCATGGCTGATGACCTTATCACGGTCTATGTATTCGTTGTGTGAACCCTCGAAGGGCAGTTCAATGTCCAGACCCACGGATTTTCCTTTTTTCTGAAAAGCTCCTTTGTTACCGGCCTCCATGATCCCGGGACCACCACCGGTGATGACACCATAACCTTTGTCCACCAACAGTTCGGCAATTTTCTCCGCCGATTGGTAATAGGGATTGTCAGGTTTGGTCCGCGCCGAACCAAAAATAGATACACAGGGGCCGATTCTAGCGAGCTTTTCAAAGCCCTCTACGAATTCCGACATAACCTTAAAAATGACCCAGGAGTCGGTACTTTTGATCTCTGTCCAATCTTTGTCAAGAAATCCGCTGGGTAGGGTAGATTCGTTATTTTGATCTTCTTCCATAACTGTACATATTAAACACCCTTCTCATAAATATCTGAAAGGGCGCTCCTAATATCGTTAAACTGGAACTCAAATCCTTCATCCACCAGCTTTTGTGCTGATACTTTATTACCTCCTTGTGCGATAGATGACATTTCTCCTAACATCATTTTGAGTACAAATGCCGGAACAGGAGGCAGAAAAAGAGGCCTTTTTAACGTCTGGGCAATGGCTTTGGTCACTTCTGAATTGGTTTTTGGATTCGGGGCCACACCATTGTAAATACCTTCCTTCTTGTTCTCCAGCAACCAGATGATCATGGCGCAAATGTCATCGATGTGTATCCAGCTGATGTATTGTTTCCCAGATCCAAGAGCTGCTCCCACTCCAAACCTGACCGGTTGGGCCATTTTTACCAGTGCTCCCCCTTTGGAAGAGAATACCACTCCGATCCTCAGGTAAATCAGCGGTATGTTCAATTCTTCGAATCCCTCTGCGGCCTTTTCCCAATCTGCAGTTACCTGTGCCAGAAAATCATTCGCTCCTGGAGAATCTTCCGCTAATAATTGGTCTCCGGTATCCATTCCGTAGTAACCAATCGCTGAAGCAGATAAAAATGATTTCAAAGAAATGCCTGCTTCCTTTACCTTATCATGCAACAATTTCGTGGAATCGATACGGCTATCATAAATGACTTTCTTCCGTCTTTCGGTCCACTTCTGATCGCCCACTCCAGCTCCCGCCAGGTGAATGATATGATCTACTTCCAGCGCCTTTGGGTCGATTTCTCCCTTTTCTATGTCCCACTTAAAAGCAGGAAATTTGGCATGAGGATTCGCCCTACGGCTCAGGTGCGTGACCTGATGGCCCATTTGTGCTAGTTTCTCACTTAATCTAGTGCCTACCAGGCCAGTACCACCGGTAATTAATATTTTGGAACTCATATCAACTTGCTTGGTTTATCCAAGGAGATTGGGATATTGCAATGTCCTTCTGTTAAACTTACCATTAGTAACTAATGAAGTCACTACTTTTCTTGTTTTCGCTCGTATTTTTTTCAAATACTTGCCTTGGACAGCTTCCCGAAATCACCAAAGGATCACTGGAACTTCCCACACAAACCATCAATGGCCTTCAAGCGGAAGTAGGCTTTAATGTGGATCAGGTTGAGAAAAGTTTTTGGAGGTTTTGTCAGGGCTTCTCGAAAACAACTAACCTCCGTACCCATTATGTGGTGAGTATTCCCACAGATGTTGGGAGGATTTATGTCGTGGCTCAACTGGAAAGTCTCAAGCCAGGTCGGATGCTATTTAAGCTAGCCATGAGGGAGGAAGGCCAACGAACGCGATACCAAACACAATTGAATGAAATGCTCAGGCAATTCATCGTGCAGTTGCACCTGGATCAATATCAATCGGAAGTTGACTTACTGGAAGCGCGCGCTGCCTCAGTTGCAGAAAAAAATAGGAAACAAGTCAAGAACTCGGGAGAAGGCTCGAAAAGCCACCTCTTCACTTTGAGAAATATTCAATCCGAGATCGACGAAATTCGTAAAAAGCAGCGGGAAGCTTTGGAGTGGGATTGAAAAAGAAAAGCTGACCCACTTTCGAGTCAGCTTCTCAGCACAATTATTTGATCACTAATCAATTAATACACGGTCCATTCAAGTTATCATTGTCTAGCACGATAACCGTAATGGAAGCAGTTGTAGGAGAAGCCCCAGCTCTGACCGATAATGTTGTCGTCACATCAGTTGTCGTGCTTCCGCCAGGAAGAAAATCGGAGCCCCTAAGCATAATGGCGGAACCAGGAGTTGTCTCTTGAAAAACTCCATTGACGCTCCAGTGGTATCCATTGGGATTTAAGACGAAATTGGTATAGAAGTACTTCTCTTCGCACTCACCAATGGTAATCGAGGTTTGGCCTCTTTGTTCTGCCCAAATGTCCGTACTTCTTGATGTATCTGGCCACTCGTCCATCTCACATTCTTCCACTACCTCTTCTGAGGTGACTTCTGTTTCGGAGCCTTCAATTGTTGAAAATGAGCTAAGCGTGAATCCGAAGGCAATCAGAGCCACCATCGATAAAATCCAAAAATTCTGCTTTTTCATAATGAATAGTTTTTAATTGTTATTTGTCCTTTTGTTGCTTTGATATTTCATACGTTCCACTTAATTGAAAATAATTTCAAAATTTTAGTTTACAGCGCTATCACGTATCTAAGAAACGATAAGAACAAATGCCTTTTCCTCAATTTCTGCAGCACTATGATCAAGAGGTGATCATTACACCTCAACAGCACTTTCTGGCTGAAAAGGAAGCTTATCAAGACTATCTACCCTCCTAAGGCAGTCATTCTTTGTTTTGAGTCTTCGCTAATGAATCATTTCAAATCAGCACCCTACACAACTTTTCTTTCCTTCTGGACCAGAGAAATGATCTACTTCGATGACTGTGATCAAAAAGTAGCGCTTGTTGGTAATTTTGGCATCGGTGGTCAGGCAGCTGCACATATGTTGGAGATATTGATCGCAGCAGGAACCAGCCAGTTTATTGTTGTAGGACATGCGGGTGGGTTACATACCGCCAACTCTGTAGGAAACCTTGTACTTACGGACAAAGCAGTCAGAGACGAAGGCCTATCTCACCATTATCTTCCTTCTGATCAATATGCTTATCCTTCTAAAAAGCTCAGCGACAAGTTGAAAAGTAGCTTAGCAAAGCAAGGCATCGTCCATCACATCGGTAGCTCCTGGACCCTGGACAGCATGTATCGGGAGACGAAGGAAGCCATTCAATACTATGCAAATGAAGGAGTTGCAACGGTAGAAATGGAACTGGCGTCACTATTTGCGGTCGCGGCCTACAGAGATGTAGCTATTGCTTCCCTCCTGGTCATCAATGACTATGTGACTTTTGAGCAGTGGAACGAACATTTACATGCTGAATCAACGGGAAAAAGCACTTTTCCAATCCGTTGAAATAGCGAAGGGTGTATTGACCAGTTATTGCTTAAATTGAGCAAAGGAAATTCAGGTTTTGCATGAACGCACGGTAGGCTTTTTATCCCCAGGGAAGTACAAAAAAAGGCCACCCACTTGGATGGCCTTCTGAAATATTATGAGTTTCTGACTTATCTAAATGAATATTTGATTCCGGCAGATATCGAGGTTCCCGGGCTAAAACGTTGGAAAATCTCCGTGTTATCATCTTCAGCAGACGAAAATGCTCTTCGATAGAGTTGTTCCAATTTGTCTCCCAGGATATTAGATACGCCAAAGTTGGCTGACCATTGGTCATCGGAACCGAAAGACTTATTCATATTGAAATTCAAACTGTGGAAAGGCTCTGCGAAAACGTCTGGATCACGACCACCTGCAACGACTACAAGCGTTCTTCCTTTTACATTGTAGAAAAAGCCTGCATCGAATTGTCTTTCATAGTCATTGTAAGAAATGCCTGCGTTAACGATCCATGGAGCTTGTCCGGCCATGCTTCGTGTATCATCAATCTCTTCTCCTGTTCTTGCTCTTGCCGTTCTGTTGAGCATTTCAGCCTCAGAGAAATCAAGTCTTGATTCAACCAAAGTAACGTTTCCATTGATGCTAAATTTGTCCGAAAGGAAATCCAATGATTTTCTGAATTCTAATTCCAAGCCGAATAGTTGACCATTTCCAACGTTTCTAGGCTGAAATTCCGCATTGGTTTGTTGCTGTGGAAGTCGAACCAACTCGATGGCATTATCAAACTTCTTGTAAAAGACAGATGCTGAAAAGAGTTGACCTCTGTTCATGAACATTTCCCAACGCAGATCAATGTTGTCAATCAAAGTTTCCTGCAGGTTTCCTTCCCATGTATCGATACTGAAGAGACCTCCATTGAAGATACGGTTAGATACCGGGTCAATGATCTGAGCAAACGATAGCTCTTTGAATGAAGGTCGGGCAATCGTTCTACCGTAGGAAAACCTGATGTTTTGCTTGTCTTGCAGGTTGTAGATCAAGTTAACTGATGGGAAGAAATTCAAATTGTCCAATACTTTATCATTGTCCAACACATTTCCATATCTCTCAGGATTTGCCTGTATTGCGGCAATGATCAAGTCCATGTCTCTGAAGCCGTCTTGCTGGAATCCTCTGATAGATCCTGCAGCATCCTGATCACGACCTGTATGTCGTTGCACAAAGTTCTCTGCTCTGACTCCTACAATGGCTTTTAATTCTTCAGTGATGGAAAACTCACTGGACACATAGACGCCAGTATTATTTATGTTCGAATTATATTGGTTTGGGTTAGGGTCACCGAATCCAGATACCAAATAAACAAAACCTGCCGGGAACACGGTTTCTTCAGTCCAAACCTGACTTGCTGCACCCGTCCAATCTAACCGGCCTCCTGCCAGGAAATTGACATTGAAATCGACAATCTCGTAATCTCTTTCCTTGTAAGTATGACTCATGCCAAACTTCAACTTGGCATCACGATTGAACAATTGATGTTTCTTCACGACATCAACTTTACCACCTACATTGATCTCTTCCAGGCTTCTCCAAAGTCTACTTGGGTTACCAGCAGCTCCAGCAGCAAAACGTGGATTGTCATTGATCAGCGTAAAAGCGGTACGACGAATGTCAGGATCTTCTTGTGAAGACCAGGTAGATGAAACTCTCCAATCTACCATCCAGGAATCATCATTTGTATGGTGCTCGCCGTTCAGGAAAAGTGTAGATATAGAACGTTCGTTGTACTCAAGGTTCTCCGATAATCCCAGGTAACCAGACTTACCAACAGCGTCCTCATCATCCACCAGGTTAAAATCACCGGCTCGGCTTTCTCCATTTTGAAGACGCATGTAAGTCAATCGAAATTTTGACAGACTTGTTTTGTAAGCCAATCCGGCAAGACCTCCGAGAAGTACATTGTTTTCAGCTAGTACACCGGTTGCTGTTGCCGCTCGCTGGAATTCCCTCACATCGATATCCCGATCGTTCTGATATTCGCCAAAATAAGCATCATCATACAAGTTTGTGCTGTTCTTATAATTTCCTGAGAACAGATAGCCCAGCGTATGACCATTGGGTAGTTGAACCTGATTGCCTAATGAAACTCCAAAGTTGTAATTCATGAAGCTGGTAGCAGATTTTACTCCCAGTGTCGGGCTGAATTGATTCAAGAATTCTCCTGTTTCCGTCTCTGAAGAATTGATAGGAGAAGGAATGTTTGTGGTTCTTGCATTGGCGGGAAGTTCTCGAACGCCATTGTCAAACCCTAACCAATCTGTACCGCTGCCATCATAGGTGATGTAGTCGTTATTGAAGTGCATGGCAGGATTGAAATCTATGCCAAAGGACACATCCATGATTTTGTCTTCTGGAAAATCCTTGGTTTCGATATTGACAATTCCTCCAGTGAAATCCGCAGGAAGGTCCGGTGTGAACGACTTCAAGATGACCATGTTGTCGATCAGGTTTGTAGGGAATACATCAATTTGAATACTGTTTCTATCCGGATCCAGACCAGGGATATCCATGCCATTCAGGGTCGTTTTGGTATATCGGTCTCCCAGCCCCCTTACATAAACGTATTTTCCTCCTTCTACAGAAACTCCGGTCACACGCTTGGCGGCCTGTCCTGCATTTCCATCACCAATTTTTCGAAAGCTTTCAGCAGAAATCCCATCCATTACATTGGCAGACTTCCTTTTTACTGTAAGTAGGGCCGTTTCATTAGTTTTGATCACCTCACCGGTTACTACGATCGCCTCTAATTCCTCCACAGCATCTTCCATCCAAATGGCATCGATGAGAGTGATATCATCTTCTGCAACCACAAGATCCGTGATTGTTACGGTCTTAAAGGAAACAAAAGAAGCTTCGATCGTGTAGGTACCAGGCTCTACTTTGATCTGGAATTTTCCATCAAAATCCGAAACTGCGCCAGTTGCAGTGTTCTGAATCCGTACTGCTACGCCAAATAGGGGCTCCCCCGTAGATTGCTCATAAATCGTTCCTCGGATGATCCCGGGATCAGCAGAGGCAGCTGTAGCAAACAAAAAAAAGGCCAGGCACAAGCCCAGCATCGTCAATTTTTTCATGGGTAAAAGTTGGATGAAACCGGAGATACCAATCCTTTCTGTTGCGATACCGCAATCACCGTGTTAGGGTTAAGTGCTGTTAGACCTGGTTTCAATTCAGCATTTATTCTGGGCGCAAAACTCATTAGAGCCCGTTACCAGCACAACAGTGAAGTATTTATAAAATCGTTAGTACAGTGTTAAAAAAATGTTTTCCCAGGCCTGAAAAAACCCCTCTTAGTTGTTTTTAAATTGAATTTACCTTGTCCCAAAATGCCTTAACTGATTTAATATCAGCACTTTGCAATTCTATTTAGTGCCCTAACTCGAATGTTAAGACAATGTTTCCAGAGATAATTTTGGATTTATACTGGGCGACTAAGCACGTAGAAGCATTAAAAAAGCTGCTCCAAATTAATGAAGCAGCTCTATCGTATTTCAAATTATCTGACACTTAATTAAAGGCCTAGTTCAGCAAGTTTTCCAGAGTTACCTGCCCATGTCCAGGCAAAATCAGCAGCAGAAGGTCCGTAAGACTTAGAACCTACAGCAACTCCGTAAGTGATCACACCATCGTCCACACCATCGAAGAATCCACCGGAATTGTCAGCCAAATCTGTTTCCCAGTTCGTACTTGCAACCGCACCGTTTCCGTTGAAGCTGTCGATTCTACCAGCAGTGATTCCAAAGAAGTAAAGGTTAGTCAGTGTAGCATTGGTGTCATCATCCCAATCAACAATGGCATCGATATCTGCACCACCGTAGATCACCCCTTCTGAGAACGTATGATTTTCACCTCTTGTTCGGTCTCCTTCCGGTCCGTCAAGCTCAAAAGCAGAACCCGTATTTGGTGAGATAATGATGAAGTTGGTCACTGATCCTGTCCAATCCTGGTCCGTATCCATTGAATCATCGAAAGAGTTCCAGACCACCGCGCCATCTATTGATACATTGCCTCCAAAAAACTCGATTCCATCGTCTTGATTCGCAACGATTTCCACATTACTGATTGTAGTACCGGAACCAACACCACCAAGCGTCAAACCGTTAATTTCGTTTCCTGCACCGATGTTAGTTCCTCCGTGTCGGATAGAGATGTAAGAGATCGTTCCAGAGTTATCTTCAGGCTCATTTCCTCCGTAAAGACCGTTTTCGTCTGAAGAAGGAATTCCTTCAATTTGAAGCTCAGCAAGATCAGCAGTTGTTTCTCCGTTACCATCTTCGACTTTTCCTGTAATTGGAGCTTTACCAAGAATAATGATACCTCCCCATAAACCAGTCTGGGCAGGGTTAGTGGTACTTGCATAATTACCAGCAGCGATATCTGCCGGATCTATAGGATCATCTGTAGAAGTAAAAATGATCGGTAAGGCAGCAGTTCCCTGAGCATTCAAGGTACCTCCTCGAGCCACCAAAAGGGCAGTAGCCGCAGCCGCAGCTCCGGGAGCTCCTTTGATAACAGTTCCTGGTGCAATGTTCAAAGTAGCACCATCAACAACTGTCACTCGTGTATCCAGCTGATAAATGTTGTCAGCAGTCCAATTGACTGTACCTTCGATAGCGCCTCGAACGCTAATTACAGGTGTAGCATCTGTATCGGTAATGGTCAATACAGCAGTAGCTGATCCTGTTTTTCCATTTGCGTCGGTTACTGTCAAAGTGATTGATCCTGCACCAGCATCACCTGCCGTGAAAGATACAACAATGGCTCCTGAAGTTTCGCCATCTGTTCCATCGGTCACTACAGTAGTTGTTCCCCCAGTTTCTGTCACTGTAGAAGAAGCGAAACCACCAATGGCGATATAGGGAAAAGTTACATTTATGGATTGTCCTGAAGTAACCGTCGCCGCCGCAGGGGCAGTTACCTCAGGATCAGCGTTAACAGGCTCGTCCTCTGAACAAGAGATAACGAATAGCATACCTGTGAATGCTAAGAGTGATAATAATTTTTTCATAATCAATTTTGTTGCGAAAAGTTTGTTGGCAGCAAAATTGAATTTTGTGTGTTAACTCCCTAGAGGTTGATCTTTACGATTGTGTTAATATCAGCCCGTGAATTTTAAGGACGTATTTTCTATGTTAAGCAAATGTTGCTACTTCGCCAACTCTACCTTGTTCAGTAATTGCTCAATGATGTCCTGAGTGGTCACCGCGTCTGCTTCCGCTTCATAATTGAGCAAAATACGGTGGTTCATCACATCTTTAGCGATTTCCTTGATGTCTTCAGGCAGTACAAAATCACGCTCATCGAAGAATGCTACCGCTTTCGCAGCAAGGTTCAAGTTGATAGAGGCCCTTGGTGATGCCCCGAATTCAATGTATTGCGCCACATCATTCAAGCCATAAGCTTTAGGATCTCGTGTAGCGAATACCAATTCGATGATGTACTTCTCCAAAGATTCGGAAATGCTCACCTGATTGATCTCTTCCCGAATAGAGAAAATGTCTTCTTTGGAAAGGATGGTTTCCACCGCTGAATTGAAGGTCATGTTACTCATGCGTCGCATCACCTCTAGTTCCTCACCCTTGGTTGGGTAATCCACGTGTACTTTCAGCATGAAACGATCCACTTGTGCTTCCGGTAGTGGGTAAGTTCCTTCCTGATCCACGGGGTTTTGAGTCGCCATCACCAAAAAGGGTCGGTCCAGCTCAAACGTGGTTTCTCCGATGGTGACCTGCTTTTCCTGCATGGATTCCAGCAAAGCAGACTGCACTTTGGCGGGAGATCGGTTGACCTCATCTGCCAGGATCATGTTGGCGAAGATCGGCCCTTTCTTTACTTCAAACTCAGATTTCTGTTGGTTATAGATCATCGTACCCAACAAATCCGCAGGAAGCAGATCCGGCGTAAACTGAATTCTTTTGAAATCGAGATGTAAAACATCGGCCAGTGTATTCACCGTCAATGTCTTCGCCAGACCAGGAACACCTTCTAATAAGATGTGTCCTTGTGTAAATAACCCGATGAGCAGGCGATTGACCATGTACTCCTGGCCTACCACGATTTTACCTACCTCATGCGTTACTTTTTTGATCTTTCGTTGATGCTCTTGCTTGAGCTCCTGATCCAGGCTCTGTTCCATCTCAGTTCGTTTCAATTTTCTGAAGTCTGCAAAAATACCCTGCTGACGCCTATCTAAAAATAAGATTACTTAAGCGGCGGTTTCTTTAATGTTTTTTAACAACCTTCAGTTAGCTAATTCTGCTTTCACTTTGCGCCATACATAAAACAATTCTGTGGCAATCTGAAGGCATCGTTCGTCATAGGTGGCTAACTCGGCATCTGTTCCATCCGATTCTTTGGGATCGACATATAATAATGCCACGCGTCCATCCGCGCCGAAAACCACAGGGCAATCAGCATCGGCACTGGAGCAGGTCATAACGGCACAAAAGTTGGTTTTCGGGTTTGGTGCCTCGTCAAAGGTTTTGGAATAGGCTTCCATGGGCTTCGCTCGATCGGAATAATGCACTTGATAGCGGGGGTTTTCACCACCGGGATTTTCGATATCCATTCCGGTTCGCTCCAAAGCCGCCACCGCTCTTTCATTGAATGCGGTGGTAGCTGTTCCTCCTGAAAAGGTCTTCACTCTATCAAAACCATAATAATGTGCGGCTACCTGTGCCCAGATCTGACTGAAGTGGCTTCTTCGGGAGTTATGGGTGCAGATAAATGTCAAGTTCAGTTCTTGACCTGATTGCAATTTTGATTGACAATAAGTCACAAGTTGATCCAGAATAGCGATTCTATCTGGTTTTAAATCATCTATCGTTGGCAATAACTGCTCAATGTATGCGGCTAGTTTTGGTTTCATTTGAATACTACTCTAAGTGGTTCGTTTTTAAAATCATTAGGAAATTTTTGACTAATCCCCATACCCCTTTGCCACGTTATTAAGTTAAGGTTCGTCACTGCGAAGGATTGAATCGGACCGCCGAAGCGGCAGTCTATTCTAGATTTCTACTTCGAAACCTTATTTGAGATTGCCACGCAAGCTCGCAATGACGGTCCATTTCACTTAACTTAATACCATTGGCCCACTTTGATAAAGTGGGATCATTTGCCTATGATCTTATAAAAAAACAAAGGTCAACAAAAATCTGCTGACCTTTTAATAAAATATATTATTGCAATATTACGATTGACTTGGGCGAAAAATAAGCCTAGCAACAAGGCGCTGCAGTGTACTTCTCTTCATTTTGATTGACATCCTCAATGAAATGGTACACTTCCCACTCGTATCCATCCGGGTCATTCACCCAAAACTTATCTTGCTTCGCATAGCAACAAGCCACTTCTTGTTCTTCGAGGCCTATCTCAATACCGGAAGTTTTAAGCGCATCTTTCCGTGCTTCGACTTCTTCTGTGGAATTGACCAGAAATCCGAGGTGACCAAAATGGTTCTGTACTTTGTCCGGTGCCTGAAGAAAAGTAATGACCAGTGCCGGATCGGCTAATTCGAACTTTACATAGTCTGATTTTACTTTACTTGGCTCTGTACCGAATAACCGGGTGTAAAAGTTGACTGTCTTATCCGTATCTGATACGAACAAGCTTAAATGAAATTTTTGCTCTTTCATTGTATTATCTGTTTAAGTTGGAGACTACCAAAACCTTATCAACAGCATGAACCCTCAGGCTGCAACTTATCAAACATCCCGTCGAACAATTGCTGGACTTCTTTCCAGACCTGGTAATCGAGGCAATAGCACATGGCATTACCTTCAACCGTGCCTTTGATGATCCCGGACAATTTTAATTCTTTGAGATGCTGAGAAATAGTTGCCTGTGCTAAACCCAATTCCTGAACCAGATCGCTATTGATACATACATTCATTTTCAATAAATGATCAATGATCGCGATCCTTGCCGGGTGTGCCAGCACCTTGGCATACCTGGCCAGTTCATTCTGTTCCGCTGTAAAAAGATCGGTTTTCGATATTCCCATATCGTAATATTACGATATTACATTGATGATGTTCTTGAATTATCAATATTATTTTAGAAAACATCTAATTGCCGATCATTTTACGGAGGTAAAACTTACTATTTTCCCCAATTCAGGCCCAGTACTGTGCGAACAGAAAATATCCCATCTCCCCTTGTATGCTCAGGAATAGAAGTGATGGTGTGCTGGAAGGAGTAACTCGCGGAAATATTGAAGAAATAACGTTTGCCCATTCGTTCACGATACCCAATTGAGAGATAGGGAACAGCTTCACTAAACCCTTGCCTGACTTCATCTCTTGCGTCATCTAATATTGAGAATTCGATATCCTCATAAGAGTAAAGGCTAGCCAACCCCGCTCCTACATAAAATCCGGCAAAGGCATGTACAGGATTGTCTGCATTAGGCTTCTTTAGAGGTCCAAAATACTTTCGAACACTTGTAGATATTGAAAAACGGGTATTCCTTATGAAATTGTCGTTGTTTTCTTTTCGATTAGAATGGCTACCCCATAAGCCCAGACTGGCCGTTAAGCCTTTTAACAGGAATTCCTTTTCGATGGTAGAACCCACGTAATAATACTGAATGTTATTCGACAAATCTATGAATACCGAGGGGTTTTGAAGGGTGATTAAAAGATGCTCTCTATGGCTGGAAACTTTTTGCTCTGAGGATAAACCGGTTGAAGACCTTTTACCAATTGGCCCCCATGCTGCACCAACTGTTGCATTAAGCCCAAGACTAAGGTTATTGATAAAAGGTCCGAACTGATAACCAGTATACACCCGCATGTCAGCATATCCAAATTGGCTTTTCTTGATCTGCCTGCCAAAATGAAGGGATACAATTTCACTGAATGATTCCAACTTATACATATAGTTGGCATATTCCAACGCAAAGTACTTCCCGGACAAATTATCTGCAATTCTGCCACCTTTCAAGAAATGCCTCAGTTTAAAGGAAACAGCACTGTTTTGATTAACAGGAAAAATATAGGATCCTTCAATAGAAAGGAGTCTCGTCAGTCGGTATTCAAAGGCAAACAGATCAAAAGGAAATGCACTTAATCCGAATTCGCGGGTATAGTGAAAACCATCGCGCACTCCGAGTTTCAATAAGAACCGCTGGTCATACTGATCAATCGTTTGATAATTGTATTTCGTTTTTGCTGCTTTAGCATCAAGGGTGTCTGTAGTAACCATAATCTCTTGGGCGAATGGCGCACTAATGACGAAGCTGTATAGGGCAAGTAGGAGATAAATTCTTTTCATAGCTAGTGTTCGTTTGTTGATTGAATGGTAATTGGGTTAGAATAAATAGGCATTAGGATTCATCTATCTTCCCCAATTGAGTCCAACTCGGGTTCCAAAAGACAAGTAAGGGTCTCCTTTATGATTGTGAATAAAATTAGTATAAGTATAAAAGGAGTAAGTAGCAAAAATGTCATAGAAGAATCGCTTACCTAATCGTTCTTGATAACCAATAGAAATGAATGGTATCGCTCGATCGAAACCATATCTCGACTCCTTGAAAACTTCCGCCGTAGAGGAAAATTTAACATCAGCAAGTGAGTACATACTACCCACTCCCGTACCCAGATACAGCCCTGAAAATGAGTGTAGTGGTCTATCAACACTAGGTTTTCTTAACCGTCCAATATACTTCCGAATACTGGCTGAAACTGAAAAAGCATACGATCTGGCGAAAAAATTCTCCGCAGAAATTGATGTCTGTCTGGAGTAACCTGCACTGAACGTCGTACGAGCAGTAAGGCCTTTGATCAAAAGCTCTTTCTCAACAGTAGAGGTCAAAGAAAAAGATTGAAAATTTTCTCCGAGAACGAAACTAGGATTTTCAAGTGTGATCAAAAAGTGCTCTCTATGACCAGAAAACTGATGCTCTGAAGGCAATTTCAATTGTGATCGGTTTCCGGTAGGTCCCCATGCAGCGCCGACCGTCACATTTAGTCCGAAATTCAAGTAATTGTCAAATGAGGTAACCTGATAACTTGAGAATACGCTGAAGTCAGCATAGCCAAATCGACTTTTTTTGATTTGTTGGCCAAGTTGAAGCTGGTACGTCTGATTAGTGGAAGTGGAACCGATAAATCTATTCCCAAATTCAACCGCCACATATCTTCCGGACATGTTGTCTGCAAGTCTGCCTTTCTTCAAATAGTGTCTCAGCTTCAGTGAATAGCCACTTAAATTATTGGCACGAAAGAAATAAGCTCCTTCAACCGATATCAATGGGGTCAATCTATATTCCAATCCGATAAAATCAAATGGCAGATCCCTCAGCTGGTTGTTAAATGAAAAGCCGAAACCACCCAGTGCACCAAGTTTTAGCAAGATCCGTTGATCATATTGGTCCAAGGTTTGATACTGATATTTTTGATTTGGAGCTCTCTCATTTAAGGTATCTGTTGATACAGTAATTTCCTGAGCTACAGACCCAACTAAAATGGAGCAGCAGATGGCCAGTGTTAGGTGAAGTCTTCTCATTGTTTGTAAGCGTTTAGTGTATTATCTCGAATGGTGATAGGACTAAAGGAGGTCATGATGGTAATCTTTGAATTAGAGGTCCCTTCATATTCCCATTTGGAAGATTTTTTCAGATTCATGGAGCCTTCCAGGAAGATGGTCCCCAGGTCAGTACTCAAGTCATAATGATAGCTGTCGATAGGAGCAATTAATTCTAATGTGAACGAGGTTCTTCGTGCTTCAATGTCTACTTCAGCACTACTAAGGCCCATCAATTGAATGGTACCGTAATTTGCCTTACCAGTTACCTTTCCCTTGATTTGATTTCCGATCAGGTCTACTCGTGAAAGGTCCATGTACAGATCCCCTGCATGATCTGAGATCCTATTGCTTCCAAAGACGGCAATCAGGGAAAGGTCCCCATCACAGTTGCTTACATCAGAATCGACAAACTTCCCTTCCAAACTCACCCGGTCCGACATGTTGGATACAGTAGTAGCACCGTAAGCATTGCTGACAGCTACCTTGCTGGAACGCGGGGCCTTCACGAGCAATTCGATGTTTAAGATGCCCTGAACTTTTCGAAAAGACTGCCCTGAAACAAAATCGTTGGAGAAGCGCAGAGTATCTCCCTCTTTCTTCAATTGATATTTGAGGTACTCTAGTTCTTTGACTGCCTGTTGTCGGTCTTTGTGTTTCGACTTGAGCAGAATCTCGAATGCATAGTAGTCCTGATTCCACCCCTGGATGGAGACCTGCGCCTTTTCCAGATTGAGTAATAATACCTGGCCAGGCTGGTAGTCCATTTTTTCCTCAAAACGCTGTGTGGCTACATTTAATACCGTCTGGGCCTTAACTCCCAGCAAAAGCGTCGTGAAAATTGTATAAAATAAAAATCTTTTCATCGGTGTAACATTGTCATATCACAATCATTGATACCAGTTGACTGGTGATGGATGATTCGGCGTTTTCAAGCTGAATCATGGCTCTTGTTGCTATCTCATCTGCTCCATATTGTTTGACAGCCTCGGCCAGCAACGTCTTTTCTTCTTCTATCTGATTCAACTCCCTATAAAGCTGAATGAAAGTTGGGGATTCACAGATCTCCAATTCTTTGCGGCATGCTTCATGAATGAAGAGCTTACCTTCCGCCAGCTGAACTTCACTCTCCATTTCGAGGATAGGATCACCAATGGTCTCGATCTCAACTACCTCAATCACATCGGACACTGGTTGCGTGGACCACCAAAATAGCCCCAGCGTTATCAGGACCATCGCTGCAGCTGCCCAGGGAAGTGTCCTCCATCCTTCGGTTAAGAACCTACGACGAGGTTTTTGATCTTCCATTTTGGATTCGATCGCCTCCCAAAGGTCATCCCGGGACCATGAGGTCTCCAGATCAACTTGATTGAGCGATTCCAGCTTTTTATTAAGATCCTCCTTCATGAGTATTTCTGATCGTTTAATAATTGCTTCAATTTGCCACGTGCATACACCAGTTGCGACCGGGAAGTACCTTCGGAAATGTTCAGTATTTGCGATGCTTCTTTATGGCTATATCCCTCGATGGCCACTAGATTAAATATGGTTCTTGCCCCGTCCGGGAGCAGCCGAATACAATCGTAGATGTAGGAACTTTCCATAAATTCTTCTTGCACCTCGGGTGCTTCAATCGGTTCTTCCCAGAACAGCAGCTGTTCTCTTTTCAAAGCTTTGATCTTCATCAATGCTTCATTGATCATGATCTTACGGATCCATGCAGATAAGCTGCCCTTACCTTGATAATCGAATTGGTTGATCTTGGTCAGCACCTTATAAAAGCCTGTACTCAAGCAGTCGAATGCATCATTTTCCTCTTTTGCGTATCTCATCACCAACCTTTTCATTTCGATATAATAGGTCTCATAGAGCGCCTTTTGAGCGCTACGAATTTCTTTTTGACATTGATCGACTAATTCCTTTTCGGTCACTAAGACGCTATTTTTTTCCGGTCTTTTCTTATTAAATGCCGGAACTTATGAAAACGCTGGAATCTGTTGAAAAAAAATTGAAATACACATAAAGCTTGCTGGGTCAATTGAGATTTGGGACGGCTATCACCCAACAACTTATTTCTGTAGAGAATTGCTACGAAAAAGAGTTGCCGTTTTGTAACGGCCTTGATTCATTTTAGGTTTTTAATTCAAAAAAGAGCAGATAAGAATAAAATTCTGTTCGAGTCCTGCAGAACTCCGTCTGTTTTCGACAAAATAGATGACGAGTTTATTTTATTCCTGCTCTTTGGATTGAAAACCGTTAAAAAATGAATCCGGCCTAGATTTTTTCGGCCCTTTTCATCAATGGAAAAAGGCCAAGACAATTCATGGTGATGCTTTGATTCAAGTCATTGTAGGAGTGTTAATTACTGGGTACAGAAGAATAATTCGACCCTCATATTGAATCACTATCCTAGGAATTATTGTCACAATAATAAAAAAAGGCGCTACAGTAATTGTAGCGCCCTTTGTTGTTAAGCTAATCTCTGTGGTTGCTTAATAGAGCAATCCTTTAAATAGCAGGTTCTTGGACCTACGCGTTCTCCTAACGCCAATCCAATATCTTTCGAGCAGAATCAAGGTTAGCGCCAATGTGGTTGTGAGGATAATGGTTCCCATAGCTTAAGTACAATTTTTTCTTAGGTTATTTATATAACGCATATTAATGCAAAAAGGTTAGACTAAATCATGTTTTCCCGAATTTTTTATTTCTTTAATGACATTTCAAGAAGTATAAACCTGTATAATAACCCATAGACACACTTTAATTACTGTGTTTTTTATAATTACTTAACATTTATTTTAAGTCGATATTCCCGATTTGATCCGAAAAGCGGCGAAGCAATTAATGAATTCATGAATGACTTAGGGTTGAATTATCTAATTTCCAATGTTCAATGCCTTTTCTTCTGTTATTAATGATACATACAATCTCATGAGGACCCTACTATTTATCACGTGTTACAGCCTATTTGTTTTGTCAGTTTTTGGTCAGAATTGGCAGTCACTAATAGGTAATGATCTTAGCGACTGGGATCAGAAGGGTGGTACAGCCACCTACGAATTGGTAGATGGCATGATCGTGGGAACGACGGTTGACGATCGTAATAACAGCTTTCTCACAACGAAAGCCTCTTATTCTGACTTCATCCTGGAATTTGAAGTATGGCTGGACCCTTCTTTCAACAGTGGGGTACAATTCAGGAGTAAGAGCCTTTCAGACTATCAAAACGGACGTGTACATGGATATCAACTGGAATTGGACCCAAGTCCACGGGCTTTTTCGGGAGGTATCTATGATGAGGGACGAAGGGGATGGTTATACCCCCTGGCCAGAAACCCCAAAGGTTCAAAAGCCTTTCGAAATGGGGAATGGAACAAGGTAAGAATTGAAGCCGTTGGTCAAACAATCAATACGTGGATCAATGGGGTACATTGCGCACGATTAGTTGATGATGAAACGGCCGAAGGTTTCTTTGGTCTGCAGGTTCATGGTATCTATGATCCCTCGCAAGCCAATAAGAAGGTGAAATGGAAAAACATGCGTATCCTCACTGAAAATCCGGAGCAATATATAACCAGTCCGGACCCGGATGTCCCTGAACTGAGCTACCTCACCAATGCGCTATCAACCAATGAAAAACGAACCGGCTGGAGACTGCTTTGGGACGGCAAAACTTCCAAAGGTTGGCAAAGCGCAAAAAGCCCTGAGTTTCCCGCCAGCGGCTGGGAAATGAATGATGGCGAATTAACGATCCTGGCCACGGATGGTGCCGAAGCAACTGGTCCCGGAGATATCATTACCAAGGAGCAATTTTCAGACTTTGAACTGGTACTGGATTTCAAGATCACCGAAGGCGCCAATTCCGGCATCAAGTATTTTGTAGATCCTAACCTTAATAAAGGAACCGGTTCTGCCATTGGTTGTGAGTTCCAGGTACTGGATGACAAGAACCATCCTGATGCAAATATGGGCGTCGCCGGAAACAGGACTGTTGCTTCCCTATATGATTTGATCCCTGCCGAGAACTTATCCGTTCCTGGTCGCGGAAAGCAATTCAAAGGCATCGGCGCATGGAACCGGGCGCGTATCGTTTCCAGAGGCGGTAAAGTCGAGCATTGGCTCAACAATGAAAAAGTCGTGGAATACGATCGTTTTTCACAGATCTTCCGTTCACTTGTGGCTTACAGCAAATACAAAAACTGGGAAAACTTCGGTCAATGGCCAGAGGGCCATATCCTGTTACAGGATCATGGAAATACGGTGCATTTCAGAAGCATCAAAATTCGAGAGTTCTGATCAACGTCCGTATTCAATTCATGAGTTAAACTACGTCATCGTTGCTCAGTTCCTGTTGCGCCTCTTCGATCTCTCGAATCATAGGCATTAACGTCCTCCGAACTACTCGATTGTTCTCTCTATATATCATAGTAAAAACGATGGCTGCGAAAGTCAAATAGGCCAGCTTGTAAATAATTGGCATAGGCAATAGCTGATCAATAATGAAATTGGACCAACCATATGCCTGTGGATCTCCAAGGCCTAAAACCGAAACAGCAAACGGCACAAACGATGGTATCAAAAACCAATAAAGGACTGTGCTCATGAGCTTCTTTTCATGCTCTAAATTCAATTTTTGATTCTCCAGTTGTTCCTTAAACGACAAAGTATGGTTAACCGGAATTCGATTTAAGTAATGATCTCTTCTTTTGAAAACATGCCAAATCATGCCCAGGATAGCCAATACAAGTCCAGCTTTGGTCACAGGAAAAGGAATGATAAATATTAAATAGGAAAAAACAGGTATGCTGATCAGCATGGTGATGATGTCCATACGGTCTCTTCTTTTAATCCTTGCATTCAAATCTTCCAATTGTCCATTTAAGTCAATCATCAATCGAGAAAGGTCGAATTTGATTCTTTCTGTCTCCGGAGAGTTCCTCCATAGGTCTTTCAATTCTTGTTCTAGCATTTCACTGAAGTTTGGGTGTGATACACCCAAAAAGGGTTTTTCGAATGCGCTTCATTTTGACCGCTATGTGGTTTTCGGTCAACCCGAGAATTGTCGCTATTTCTCTATAAGACAGGTCTTCCAAATATAGAATCACTAAGGAACGATCCACATCCTTAAGATCAGCGATACATTCCTGAAAGCGCTTTGAATCTGGTCGTGGTTTCATCGTCCGAATCATAATCATCGGCCATGAAATGTATGGAATCCAGTCGACTTGTTCTTACATGTTTCCGATCATAGTTCTTCTTCGAACTGTAGCATACATTCAGAGCAATCTTATAGATCCATGTGCTGATGTTCGACCTGTGCTGAAAAGAGCTGTAAGATTTCCAGATTTGGAATACTACTTCCTGGAATAAGTCTTGCGCTTCTAAGGGTGGAGAAGCATAAACCGAGCAAATCCGATATATACTTTTCTTACTTTGATCAATGGCGGCAATAAATTGACGTTCCGACAGGTCTGACATATGAAGGGCATTCTTGCTATCTATTTTACTTGGTAGTAAGAATGAATTGAATATGACAAAAATGTCAGAAAATTATCTATCTGCCCTTCTTCGTCCAGACATCAAGAGCAGAATAACTAGCAAGTATGAAAGAAACAGGGCACTTTACTCCAGCAATTTGACGGATTAAGTTAACTCCGCTACCAACCCTTGAAATCGAGGTACACTGGCGTATTTGGTAAAGATGTCCTGGCTGAACTCACACAGGGAAAATCCAAGTTTTCCAGCCTTCTCGAAAGTTTGATAGAATGCTTCTTCTTTGTCCTGATAGAAATTCAATTCCGCCAAAACCGCATAAGCCCCGGCATGATCGGGAACCAATTGGAGTGCTTTATCCAGGTCCTTTTCCGCCTTTTTGAAATCACTTTCTGATATGTACAATTCCGCCCGAAGTACGTATATCCTTGGATTTCCCGGCTCCAATCGGATGGCTTGTTCCATATCTTTTATCGCCGCTTTCTTTTTCTCTATCAGCATCAACAAATTCGCGCGCTCGATAAAAGCAGACGTATTCAATGGATTCAGTGAAATCGCTTTTTTGAAATCTTCAAAGGCATCTTTGACCATATTTAGCTTCATCCATGCCTTACCCCGGCTCATGAAAGCGATGGAAGAATCTTCCGCACATTTAACAGCCTGATCATAGTGATCAAAAGCAGATTGGTAATCGTGTCGTTCGTAGAAGATATTTCCGAGCAATAAATGTGCTTCCATAAAATCCCCACCAATCTGAATGGATTGTTTGAGGTCTTTGATGGCATCTGGTTCCTTACCTTCCTTCAGAAAAAGGACTGCTCGCTTAAAAAATACGTTTTTGTTGTCCTGAGCTAAATTAATGGCTTCGTCGTATAAGGATCGCGCCCTGTCAAAATCGCTCTCCTGGCAAGCCAATTCATAAAGTTTATTGAACTTGACCTTCCTTCTGACTGTCAAAAAATCCCAAAATCCCATGGCAGTGTTACTTTTAGTGTAATGTCAATAGTGCAACTGCAAGAAAATAGTTTTCAGGTTACTGTGTATCAGTAGAAATGGTCTTCTTCTTTACATAATTGAGAGCTGTTTGGTCAACCTGGATTTAGATCGAACCTGTCGCTAATGCTAACGAACTCAATCGAGCAAGCGGTCTACAAGTTTCACCAGCTTTTCCTTTTTCATTCCTCCAAGGACCTTACTTCGATCACCAGATTGTAATGATTGGATTTCTTCCTCCTTTAATTCTTCTGCCAACTTGGCATAGGTCGTTTCCTTTTCTTGCTCATTGACGCCCAAGATCTCAATCTCGTCAAGCGCTGCTTCCAAAATGGCTTTCCCTTTCTTCTTGCAGGTTTCGATCGGATTGTATTTGGAATTTGAATCACGCAATGCCCAGCTGCTGTAATCGATTTTTAACGAATCAATTTGTTTGATGTGTGGAGTGGATTCTCCCAGCACCCGATGCAGGATGGTGATGGTACCCGATTTCCAGGCCTCCAGGTCAAAATCCTCCAGGTCGAGTTTCTCAATTTGCCTTTCTATAAGTTGCATGAATTTATTGATCATAGTTATCAAAAATTATCAGGAAGGTAATGAACCTTATTCATATTAACGATAAAGAAGGAACAAGTTGCCTTTCTTTGTGTTTTAAGGGAGTATGGAACAGCAAGTAGATGTAACGAAGATCATTCAGCCTGGTATCGAGATTGGCGGTATTTTGTTGATGGAGCCAGTCACGGTGATCACAAACCTGTTCATTTCAGTGATGTGTTACTATGCCTTCTGGAAGATGGGTAAGGACAAAGTGGAAGGAAATCCCCTGATCTTTTTGCGGTATTATTTCCTTACAATGGGAATCGCTACGACATGGGGTGGTTTTATTGGACATGGATTCCTGTATTTGCTCGACGATCGCTGGAAACTAGGCGGATGGATCATCAGTATGCTCTCAGTGGCCCTGATCGAGCGTTCCGCCATTAGCTATGCGAATCGTCTGGTATCACCCAAGTTGGGTCAGGCTTTCTTATTGATGAATGTGATCGAACTGATCATATTAATGGCCCTGGTGGTCTCCACAGTCCATTTCAAATTCGTAGAGATCCATAGTGCGTATGGGTTCATCATTGTCGTATTTGGCTTTCACCTCTTCGTCTTTTGGAAAACCCGCGATCTGGGTAGTCTCGAAATGATCTATGCGACCATTTCTCTACTCATTGCAGTATATATTTTCAATGCACCAGTTATTATTCACACCTTCTTCAATCACCGGGACCTGGCGCATATATTCATGCTTATCGGTGCATATTTCCAATACAGAAGCTATTTGAAATTGGGTCAGGGAACTCGAGAAGTAGACGCTACTGCTTCCGCTTAGTTATTTTATTAACTGATCCTACTCCAGTTCACCACCGTCTTGCTTAGGGAGTCGACTTGGGTCTTAATCTCCGCATTTTGAGGCTGGGTCAGTTCAGGGTCTGCATTAAGCGTATCGGTGGCGGCATTTCTGGCAATTTGCAGGATCTGACCATCCTTCGCCAGATCAGAGATCAACAGGTCAAAGGCACCACTTTGCTGGGTTCCCATCAAATCCCCAGGTCCCCGGAGTTGCAAGTCCGTTTCAGCAATCACAAAACCATCATTGGTATCTACCATGGTTTTGACGCGAGTCTTGGCTTCATTGGTCAGTTTTACCCCCGTCATCAGGATACAATATGATTGCTCTGCGCCACGCCCGACCCTGCCGCGTAGCTGATGCAATTGGGACAAGCCAAACTTCTCTGCATTTTCGATCACCATTACTGAGGCATTCGGAACGTTTACTCCTACTTCTATCACCGTCGTTGCAACCATGATTTTGGTTTCGTTCTTCACGAAGCGCTGCATTTCAAAATCCTTGTCCTCTGGTTTCATTCGCCCATGCAAAATCGAAATCGGTAGCTTCGGGAATCTTCGACAGATGCTTTCATAACCATCCATCAGGTCCTTGTAGTCCAGTTTTTCAGATTCCTCTATCAACGGATACACGATGTAGACCTGACGTCCTTTTTCTATCTCTTTCTCCAGAAAGCCAAATAGTTTGATCCGGTGGCTGTCCCACATGTGTTGGGTTTGGATCGGTTTTCGGCCGGCTGGCAACTCATCAATGACAGAAATATCCAAATCACCGTACAGGGTCATCGCCAGGGTACGCGGAATAGGTGTGGCCGTCATCACCATCACATGCGGATATACCTCTTTGTTCTTTTGCCACAACTTCGCCCGCTGTGCTACCCCAAATCGATGTTGTTCATCTACAATGGCCAATCCCAGGTTTTGAAACTGAACTTTATCTTCAATCAACGCATGGGTCCCTACTAAGATTTGTAACACCCCGGTCGTCAAAGCTTCATGCAATTGCTTGCGTTCTGACTGCTTGGTAGAACCTGTGAGTTTGGCCACTTTTACTCCGATAGGCTTGGCCAGTTCGCTTAACCCTTCAAAATGTTGGTCCGCTAAAATTTCCGTTGGTGCCATGAAGGCGCATTGGGTTCCATTGCTGATAGCAATCAACATGCATAGAAAAGCGACCATGGTTTTACCGCTTCCCACATCTCCCTGCACCAGACGATTCATTTGTTTTCCGGAACGAAAATCGCCGTACGCTTCTTTGATCACCTTTTTTTGTGCGCCGGTCAATTCAAAAGGCAAGTGCTTCTCATAGAATTGTTGCAGCAAGGTACTGTTATCAAAAACGATCCCACGAAATTTCTCCGTACGTGCCAATTTCATCTTGATCAGTCGCAATTGCACGTAGAAAAACTCCTCGAACTTCAGTCGGAACCGAGCCTTTTGCAAGTGGTCATTGTCTTTGGGGAAGTGAATGTTGACCAGTGCGGTTTTTTTATCGATCAGTCGGTATTGTTGGCAAATGGATTCCGGAAGCGTTTCCCGAATATGGTTCATCGCCTCCATCAACAATGTCTTCACATACTTGTTGATGTTTTTGCTCTCGATGAATTTCCTTTTGAGCTTTTCGGTCGTGTGATAGACAGGCTGCAAAAAGGTGTTCTGCTGACTCCTTTCGGTTTGAATCTCTACTTCCGGGTGGGCCATGTTCAGGTTTCGACCAAAGCGATTGGCCTTTCCGAATACCACGTAGTTAACTCCCGGTTTGAGTTTCGGCTTGACCCACTTGATCCCCTGGAACCAAACCAACTCCATCTGCCCGGTATCATCTTTCAGGGTAGCAACCAGTCTTTGCTTTCGGGGATTGCCTACCATTTCCATTTTAATGATCTGACCGATCAGCTGGATGTAGGGCATGTGTTCGTTGACCTCCCTGATCTTATAGAATTTGGTGCGATCCTCATAACGAAAAGGAAAATGCTGTAACAAGTCGCCATAGGTCATAATATCCAGCTCTTTCTGTAGCAATTCCGCGCGTTGCGGCCCAACTCCTTTTAAATACTCCAGACTTTTACTGAAAAATCCTGCCACAGTTTTCGATCAGGTTTTTGACGCAAAAAAGGTCACGTCAACAGGGTCATAGTTTGATTTGACTTCAAACTTATCAGTAAAATTATTGGCTAGAAAATCTTCGATGTAGGATTGATCAAAATAGAAGAGCCCATCGTAAGATTCCTTCACTTTTCGGGTCATCACATTGAATATGATCCCCTGGGTCGACTTCTCCCACATCGCACCTAATACCTGTTCAAAAGTATCCAAATGCTGCCGTCGTAATGAAATTCGAAAGTTGGTATTGAAAATGCCGCTGGCAATGGAGTAATCCGCACTAAATAGCAGATCCGGCCCTGAAACGTGATAGAAACTCACCTCTTTTCTACTTTTGATACGGTCTGTGATATTGTTCAAAACACTTTGAGAAAGATCATAGCCCCAATAATCCAAGATGGTTTTGCTTTCCTTCTCGGTAAGGTAAGTCCACAAGTCCCCATGCCCACACCCCACATCATTGATGGAACACTTTTGAGGTAATAATTCCGCAATCACATTAAAACGCTTCTCCTGGCTGGCAGTTGACGTCCAGTTGAGCGCGCGAAAATCTGGCCCATAATGCTTTGAAAATCGGTCGTAGAACCTTCCCAGTCGCTTGTAAAGTCCCATAGCAGTTGCTAATTTGAAAAGAAAACCAACCGAATATGCCATTATTTAGAAAAAATGCGGATGTGAGGATTTCCGCAAGAAGTACTTTGATCCGTATGGGAATCGGCTGGCTGATCTTTTGTATCCGGAGGATGATTAAATATGGACGGTTTTTTCCTGCCTTACGACTCTTCCAGCATCGCTAATTGCTGATTCAGGATCTCGTTGATGGCTTTCCTCCTTTTCTTATAGTCCTCCTCTATCGCAATGGTTGCAGGTAGGATGGAGGCAAACAAGGCCACGTGTACCCCATCGAAACTGGATTGCCAAAGCAGGAACCCAAAAAAGGCAAACCATCCGGAAAACAAACCAATGTACGAATTTCGGAAGCTCTTTTTCTGATTGATCAACTGTTCGTTAGTCATCCCTGCATAATAAGTGTGCAAATTCATTTGGAAACTCCCGCCTCTAATCAACTTTCCTATGCGTTTCATTTGTTCGTCTTTTCTTGGTTAGTGACGAAAGTGAGGGAGTTGTTGCAGGGGGGTTGGGGAATTTTTCGTATTTGGATTCTATGAACCGAGAAAGATTTTTCACACCCTTGAAAGAGCCTACACAAATTACCCTTTAATTCCCTAAAGCCTTACCCGGCCGGGGGAAGGTTCTATTTCTCCCTTCAGGGATGGGGTAAATTCAGAGGCTAAAGAAAAATCTTTCGGTGTTGAACGAACTACGACAACTTATTCTCGGACAAAATCAGTCTTTTTCAATTTGTCCTCTAAGCCAACTCCTTACCTTCCAACGTGGCTTTGTAGGTATCGATCCTGTTGTGCATTACCTTGAACCATAAAGGCGGAACCAATGATAACAGCATCATTCCAGGATATCCTGTAGGCATCTGTGGGCTTTGATCGAAATGACGCAGGATCTGATACGGTCGATTGGCCTGGAAGTGGTGGTCTGAATGTCGAGACAATTCCAATAAAACGAGGCGACCTAATGGATGATTGGAATTCCAGGAATGAATAGGCAACGTTCTTTCGTAGCGATTTCCCTTCATCTTGCGCTGCAGTCCATAGTGTTCGATGTAATTCACCGTCTCTAACTGCATGAATCCTATGGACGCTCCTAACAGAAATAACAACATGACCTGAATACCCAGGAAATAGCCGATGACTCCTACAAGTAATAGTTGAATGAGCTGAAATCGCAGCATTTCATTGTGTATGGTCCAATACCCATGATTGGCTTTGGTCAATTTCTCTCCTTCCAGTTTCCAGGCAGATGTCCAACTTCCCATGATCGTACGGAAGTAAAACGCGTAGATAGACTCACCATATCGACTAGAAGCCGGGTCTTGATGTGTAGCGACATTTCTATGATGGCCGCGATTGTGCTCGATGAAGAAGTGCATGTACAGAGCGGTCATCAGCAAAAGCTTACTCATGAATTGCTCATGTTTGGTACTTCTGTGTCCCAATTCGTGCGCATTGTTGATCGAAACTCCCGCATTCATGCCATAGGCCAAGGTCAAGCCAAGGTATTCGTGCCAGGGTAATCCCGGTATGCTGACCTTAAACAGGAAATATCCTAAAATGAAAAATTGCGTGGGGACTAATCCGTACAACATCCAGTCATAAAAGCGATCATGACGGGCCAACTCTTCTTCGGCCTGATCCATATTTTCGGTGGAACCCGTAGTGAATAACTCCAGAAATGGAAGTAAACCGAAGGCGTAGATGATGGCGATGTAGCTGTACCAGCCTCCTAAATAAAGGGACAACAAGACCATGAAAGGCATACTATAGGCCGCTGCGTACTTCAAATATCGATAGCTCATCATTCTTGGATATTATTAGGTTACCTCGAAAGTAAGTTAGTCGACGGGTAGTTTTTAATCGGTATCCGTCTAAATGTAGTTATTAGGTTGAGCAGTTCAATTACATAGAATCAAGTAAAAAAATGCTCGAGATAGTTATCGGGAGGTGAGCAATAATAGTCCCACATAAAAGTTTAAAGAACTTTTGAAATTTGATCACCAGATCAATTGTATTTCCTCTCTTGATCCTATCTCTCTAAAAACATATTAACTCAATAACTTTTTACTCACTGAATATGCCGAGTCAGGCCTCTTAGTTCCTCGATGTAATTTCTGAGCCACGTTAATGAAAGATTGGATTCCTGGATTCGAAGCAAAAAGTTATCACTTACCAGATTCAATAGTGCGGTAGAGAACAGTTGCTTCTGCTCAATTCCCAGTGCTTCACTTAGTTTTCCAAGCAAAGGCGTCTGCACATACGCAAAAGCCTGATCATAGTATGATTTATACGCCTCACCTTCCGCCAACTTGAGCTGTTTTTGAAACAAGAAATTCTTCTTATATTCAAGGATGATGTTGAGGACATCCGGATCCAGTTTTTCTGCTTCTGCCATTTTTCCTCCAACTGTCTTTGAAGTATCCAGATGTAATTGAAGGATATCGGATTTCAGTACTTGTAGCTCCCCGAAGAAGTGATAGAAGGAAGACTTATTTCGGTTGAGGTCCCTGGCAATGGCTTCTACGGTAAGACCTGGCTCCCCATGTACAGCAAACCGTTGATAGCCCGCCTCAATCCAAATGAGTTTCTTATCTCCTTTCACAACCTAAGAGAGTTTGAAATTGCTAAATGAAGAATCATTTAAAAGCGTCATTGCGGAATTATTCAGCTTAAATCCTAAACAGCCGAAAAATCTCCCTGCAATCTCTTTCACGCTTTTTCCTTTAATAAATATGGATTAATGTGGCTCTTATTTCAATAACAAATAAAGTCCCGCCGCGATCGCTGACCCGATCATTGGTCCTATGGCTGGAATCCAGGAATAAGACCAATCACTATCACCTTTGTTCTCGACAGGCAGCAATTGATGCATGATCCTTGGACCAAGATCCCGCGCCGGATTGATCGCGTAACCTGTTGTTCCCCCAAGTGCCAATCCGATGACAGTTACCAACAAGGCCACTGGCAATACATCCAATGAACCCAGGGATCCATTTTCAGCTCCTGTGATGTAGAAAATCCCAAAAATTAACGCGAAAGTCCCAACGATCTCGGAGAACAAATTGCTGGTCTTATTTCTGATCGCCGGCGCTGTGCAAAAAGTGGCTCGTTTGGCTTCCTGATCTTCGGTAATTGCGTAGTGTGGTCGGTGCATCAACCAAACCGTAGATGTTCCTAGCATCGCTCCGATGAACTGACAGATGATGTATCCCGGGACTAATGTCCATTCAAAACTACCGATGAGCGCGAAACCGAGTGTTACAGCCGGATTTAAGTGCGCTCCTGAATAGGGTGCAGCGATATAAGCCCCTGTAAAAACTGACAATCCCCATGCCAGGGTAATCACTATCCATCCGGAATCATGGCCTTTTGTTCCTTTAAGTACCACGTTGGCCACTACACCATTGCCCAGCAGGATCAACATGAACGTTCCGACTATTTCCGCGACATATGGGGTCATCTTTTTAGGTTTTTTGAGATTGTAAAAATTGGAGGGAAGATACTCATTTTTGAATGTTTTAAATTGCTGCAAAAAGATTGATGATGCAAAAATTTGGTTGGTTCCTGTTCTCTTTCCTGTTTGTCGCTTTTGCGCAGGCTCAGGAAATGTCAGCTGAGACGCGTGCAAGATTCATCAAAGATCAGGACCAGTACCTTAACAGCCTCAACATGAACCTGGACCAGCGCAGAGATTACCAGGTCATTACCATCAAATATGAAAAGCAAAACATGGCTGCGCAGCGAGCAGGACTGATAGGAGGTGCACTTAAGTCTAAACTGAAGAATATCCGAAAAGCAAAAGATGCGGACATGAAACGCATCCTGAATAAATATCAATTCAAACTCTACCTAAAGCGGCAAAAAGAAATCGACAATAACTATGAGTAATGTAAACCCTTTCCACCTTGCCATACCTGTCAAAGAGATCGTTGAAACGCGTGCTTTCTATCGTGATATCATGGGGTGCAGCGAAGGTCGCAGCAGTGATCATTGGGTGGATTTCGATTTTTTCGGGCATCAATTGGTCATTCATCAAGTTCCTCAAAAGGACGAAGAAGCTGCCTCTAATCCTGTCGATGGACATGCTGTTCCGGTTCCGCACTTTGGGGTAGTGCTCGATTGGGATGATTGGCAAAACCTCGCTGATAAGCTACAAGCCAAAAAGATGGATTTCGTGATTGAGCCCTACATTCGCTTTAAAGGGCAACCCGGCGAACAAGCCACCATGTTTTTCAAGGATCCTTCGGGCAATGCACTGGAGTTCAAAGCCTTCAAAGATATGGGTCAGCTTTTTGCGAAGTGATTTCATGTCAGTCTGAGCATTTCTTTTGAGCGTCTACGTGACCCGGCCATTCCCAGCTGTTTCAAGCCTATGAAACTTTGATTGTAATATTTTAAGTGTCAGGAATCTCAATCAACGCTCAATTACTCCTTCAAAAAAGATTAAGATTCCCCTACGATCAAAAATGAAAATTCTAGAAATATAGAATACACTGTGATCCGGGGATTACGTCATGAATTCCGAGCTCAATACAATTAAAGACTTCTTATCTTTATCAAAGATATCATTACAACATGCAACCCGATCCAAAACACGAAAAGACGATCCGAAGAATAAAATACGCTGAAGAGATCTTCAATACGGCCGTTTACTACTTCGCGGCATACATGGTTTTTATCTACTGGCTGGACATGGCCTTTTGGGTAGCATTTCCTACCTGTATCCTGTGTTTCATTTTCTCAGTAGCCATGAAACAGGTAGAAAAGCCGATTATTGAGCGATTGGTGAGGCCTTTTATAAAGGATAAGATACCTTCTGATAATAATCAGAATTCATCGGCAAATATCGATTGACGCACAATGACGGCTCCTTAAGAATTCGGCAAGCAGCATGCCAAAAGATTACCGCTGGTTCTTTTCAGAAGCCTTCGCAATGACGTATATCTATAAAACTAGCCATTCTTGGGCTTATACTTCGACTTCCTGAAAATCTTGTTATGATCTGTTTCTGCTAACAGGTCCTGTAATGTCACGCTTTTGTTCTGGTCCATATAAGCCTGGACGATTTCCCAACCCAGGTATGCACCAACCCGTCCAGGGCAATTTTTGCTAATTTCCTGAATGCTTGGCCTTTCACCCAGAAACTTCTGTTTCATCATTTCTTCTGTGTTATACAGCAGGTCATTTTCAATGAGATTCGCCCAGATGATCTCTCTGTTGTCAACAACATTTTTCATTTGGACTGGGTCGTATCCGATGATCAAAGAATCAGGCGTACAAGGCAATAATTGACCTGTGAAGTACATCACCTTCCCGATATCAATCATTTCCGAAAGCAGGGTGTTTTCCTTCCCAAGCTCCGAATAACTGGAAGCAATGAATTTGGCAATTCCTGGCACAACATGTCGCTGGGTATATCTCGTTTGAATGTACGCCGGTAGTTGTATAGGCTTGAAAGTCGCTTCTGGGCCAATGAAAAAGTCCAGGCCTACGATAATTGACTGATCACTCACATACATATCATTGTACAGGCCGGTCACCATGGTTTTCACTACAGGAAGTTGTTCTTGTGGGTAATAATGATTGAGCCAGGTATAAAGCGTCTGCAAATCACTTTCGAAATTTTCAGCGTTCGCCTCGAAAGCTGCTATGGCTTCAGTATACAGCGTATCCAAATACGGATCATCGACCAATTGGAACATTCGGCCTGCAAGCACATCCGTAGTTGGGTACTGATCGCTGTGCAAAAATTTCAAGGCTATGTCCTCCTGCTCTTCCAGAAAACTGGTGACTTCTTCCGCGTTTTTGCAATTGAAAAGCTGCCCTTCCGTTCTGACAATGGTCAAATTGATTTTTTCCTCGGGCTCAGCAGGTGTTTCCCTACAAGTTTGTTGTTCACAGGATAGTGATAAAAGGCCCAGAAAAATGAGCTGAACTAATCGCATAACTCCGTAATTTTGAAGCCCAAAGGTATAACTACAGTATTTCATTTTTATGAAAAGATTCTTTTCAGTTTTTGTCTTCCTTCTTGTGGTCCAAATCGCGTTCGGACAGGTCAAATTGGGATTAAAGTTTTCTCCCCTACTTTCCTTGAATCAGGTGGAATTGATTTCCGATACACTGGATATGGAAAACGCCTCCTCCACCGCCCGGTTTTCACTGGGTCTGGTAGTAGATAAACAATTTACGGACACTTATTATTTTAGTACGGGTCTGATAATTATGCCAAAACGTGTTGGGATCAACATCATTCCTGAAAATGGAGGTACAACTCCTAATACCTTTGAAGCGTACAATTTGCAATACCTGCAGATCCCAGTCACGCTAAAGCTGTACACCAATGAGATCCAACCGGATCTTTCGATCTTCTTTCAGGTAGGTGGTTCACTTGAACTCAAAGTGGATGATCGCCCCAAAGATGAAGATTATGTCCTGATCGAAAAATTTAATCCATTAGATATTGGAGCCATGCTCGGAGCGGGTGCGGAATATCGGATTGGCATCAACACCATCCTTTTCGGAGGTTTCAGCTATCAGCAGGGATTGATCAACGTAGTGAACGAGACGCGCGACAACATCGACCTTACGATCAAAAATTCTGTTATCACACTTGATTTGGGGATCAAGTTTTAGAAGCTCAGCCGAACTAATCAGATTACTTAAGTAATCTGATTAGTGTCTCGCTGCGCTCAGGTTTAAACCTGAATCAACTCGCCATTCGAGTTGACGAAATTATATTCTGTGATGGCCAGGGAAGAATCCTCCACCATGTTGACCCATTTAAAGTACTTCAGGAACCACTTCACACGTATCGAGTAGACGCCTCTTGTGAAATACGCATACACATAAGGGTGTAGTGACACAGTTAGCTTCTTCTCGTTTTGTTTAGTGAGGAAATACTTGATGGTTTCTTCGATCTGATCTGCGATGGCAATGGTCGCTGTAATATTCCCAGATCCGTTACAAGTAGGACAAACTTCCTTGGTCGCAATATTTAGCTCTGGACGTACACGTTGACGTGTGATCTGCATCAAGCCAAACTTCGATAGCGGGAGTATGGTGTGCTTTGATCGGTCACCTTCCATTTCCTGCTTCACGCGTTGGAAAACTTTTTTCTTGTTTTCCACTTTACGCATGTCAATAAAGTCGATAACGATGATGCCACCCATGTCCCGCAATCTCAATTGACGGGCAATTTCCTTGGCTGCCTCCAGGTTGACGGTCAATGCAGTTGCCTCTTGATCGTCTTCTCGATTGGACTTATTACCACTGTTAACATCAATCACATGGAGTGCTTCCGTGTGCTCAATGATGAGGTATCCTCCATTAGCAATACTTACAGACTTACCAAAAGAAGTCTTCAACTGACGTTCAACTCCATAAGATTCAAAAATCTTTACCTTGGAATTGTATTGCTTCAGGATCTTTTCTTTATCTGGGGCGATGGTTTGCACATAGCCTTTGATCTCCTGAAAAAGATCTTTGTCATCAACAATGATATTGTCGAAAGATTCATTCAGTACATCACGAAGGATCGAGTTGGCACGGCTTACTTCGCCGATCACCTTGTCGCGCACTTTGGCCCTTTTCAGGTTTTTGATGCCTTCCTTCCAGATGTTAATCAGATTGGAGAGATCCGTATCCAACTCCTTCACATCCTTACCCTGTGCGACCGTTCTGATGATCACACCAAAGTTCTCCGGCTTGATGGAGTTGATCAGACGAGCAAGACGTTTTCGCTCAGCTGAATCGGTTATTTTTTTTGAAACGCTTACCGCGTTTGAGAAGGGTACCAATACAATGTACCTTCCCGCAATGGACAACTCACATGAGAGTCGAGGCCCTTTTGTAGAAATAGGTTCTTTTACGACCTGTACCAGAATTTTCTGGTTACGGGTCAATACCTGGCTGATCTTACCAAACTTGTTAATGTCTGGCTCGTGTGAAAATCCGGTTAGTTTATGGGTAGCGTTCTTTTTGTTAAGAACGAGTTTCGTAAACTTATTGAGGGACTGGACCTGGGGTCCAAGATCTAAGTAGTGTAAAAAAGCATCTTTTTCAAAGCCTATGTCAATGAACGCAGCATTGAGGCCCTGAACTACTTTTTTTACACTACCCAGGTATATATCGCCAACGTTGAATTGATTTCCACCATCTTCTTCGTGGAACTCAATTAACTTTTTATCCTTAAGAAGAGCAATTCGACATCCGTTTTGAGTTGAACCAATGATTAGTTCGTTACTCACGTTAGATCGGATTTAAAAGTCTATTACTTCTTCTTGTGTCTGTTTTTTCTCAATCTTTTCTTTCGCTTGTGAGTAGCGATCTTATGTCTTTTTCTTTTCTTACCGCAAGGCATAATTTCTCAATTTTTTGTGTTAAACAACTATATTCTAATTTCTTGATAGATACTCCCTTGATGCTTGTCTTACCGCCGGGTCAGCTGATTCTGCATTAGAAACTTCCGTGAACATTTGATTGGCTTCTGCCACACGGCCTGTTTCGAGATATGAAACACCTAAATACAGTTTCGCTTCAAAATCTGAGCTATCCATAGAAACCAAATTCTCAAACCGATCCACGGCCCGCTGAAATTGGCCGGATTGGATCGACAAAAGACCGAGGTTGATTAGCGCCTCTCTATTATTTGGATCATCTGCTACGATTTCCCTTAATACCTGAATACCCGACATGGGATTTTCCGTGGTGACTAAAGTCATCGCCAATTTATTTTTTAAAGACAGGTCATTGGGTTTGGCTTCTAACAGGGATTCGATTAAAGGTCTCAATCGTACTGCCTGTATCGAAGCTTCGTCTCCTGAACCTGCTCGCTCAAAAATTCTGTAAAGTATTTCTACAGCTTTCTCCTTGGTAATCAAAGAACTATCTCGCTCCAGCATCGCCTCCGAAACCTGGCGTGCACTATCGAGCAGGCCGTATTTCAGGAAGTATTTTGCTAAAGAGTCCGCAAAGTTACTGGATTTTTCTTTCTCGGACGAAGCAATCAACTCCTTTAAGGAGGATATGGCTTGTGCATCCGTCGATGTGATCTCGAAATCGTGGGTTTCTACTGCCGTCTCAGCGTCATTTTCAACAACCACGCGAGGCAGCTGATAAAGCCCCAAGACCAGAATAATACCAAATACGGATATAAGGATTTGAGGTTTTTTCATTGCTTCAGGGCATGAGCCCCCTTATTTCCGAAGCTTCGAGCTATTCTTGATCTTCTCAGTAAAGATCTTGGAAGGCTTAAAACTCGGGACAAAATGTTCCGCTATTTCCATTGCCGTATTCTTAGAGATATTCCGTGCGATCTTTTTCGCCCGTTTTTTATTGATAAAGCTTCCAAAACCACGCACATAGATGTTCTCTCCATCTGCCATGGAATTCTTCACGACTGTAAAGAAGGCTTCTACCGTTACCTGGACATCTGCTTTATCGATTCCAGTCTTCTCCGCTATTTCCGTTATTACGTCCGCTTTCGTCACTTAGAGTATGTTTTAAAAGATCTTGCCATTTTTGGCGACGCCAAAATTAAATTTGAGGCTCGTAAATAAAAAGTTAAAATCAACTTTTGAGTGTCAACATCACCTGATTTCCACGGATTAAGTCAAAATCTAATTAACTGGTATTCAACAGAAAAGCGCGATCTGCCCTGGCGACAGAGCAAAGACCCCTATCGGATCTGGCTTTCTGAAATCATCCTGCAGCAAACGCGTGTTGCTCAGGGATTGCCTTATTATGAGCAATTCGTACACGAGTATCCTACGGTACATGATTTAGCAGTTGCGGAGGAGAGCAGAGTACTTCGTACGTGGCAGGGACTTGGATATTACAGCAGGGCCAGAAACCTCCACAAGACGGCCAAGATCGTCTCAAAAGAGTTTTCAGGAAATTTTCCAAACCATTATGAAGGGCTGATTAAGCTACCCGGAGTAGGACCCTATACCGCTGCCGCAATCGCTTCATTTGCTTTCAATGAGGCCGTACCTGTCCTCGATGGCAATGTTTACCGTTTGATTGCCCGTTTATTTGGCTTATCGCATGACATAGCCAATCAATCCAATAGAAAGTACTTTATGGAAGTGCTGGAGCAGCTGGTCCCGAAAGATCGGCCAGGCGATTTTAATCAGGCCATGATGGAAATGGGTGCTTTGATGTGCATGCCGCGAAATCCCACATGTGACCTCTGTCCGGTGCGAGAAACGTGCTACGCTTATGAACACAAGCAACAAGATCAATTACCTGTCAAGCTCAAAAAAGTAAAAGTCACCCAGAAGCAATTTCACTATGTTGTTTTTGAGCATGAGGGAACCTTTGGCCTGAAAGAGCGTGTAGGAAGTGGTATATGGCAGGGTTTATTTGATTTCTTACTATTTGAAGGAAATGATTTTCAGCCCGATCCCATTTGGGGTGAAATGGAGCCTTCTCCGGTTTTCAAGCACGTTTTGACCCATCAGAAGATAGAAGCGAAGTTCTATTTGGTCCAATTTGAAGCGGTAGACTTATTTCATGCCGCATTAAATAAATATGGTTTGGCACCTTACACATACACTCAAATGTTAAATTTGCCGAAACCAAAACTGCTGGTAAACTATATTGACCAGCAAAATTTTTAGTACCTTTCAATAAATATGGCGGGAGTAAACAAAGTAATTCTCATCGGAAATCTGGGCCGTGACCCGGAAGTAAGACACCTCGAATCCGGAGCCTCAGTGGCCAGTTTTTCTATTGCAACCACTGAATCCTATAAGGATCGTAATACAGGTGAGAGAAGAGATGTGACCGAATGGCACAACATCGTACTTTGGAGAGGTCTGGCCGATATTGCTGAGAAATACCTCAAAAAAGGCTCTACTGTCTACATTGAAGGAAAGCTCCGTACCCGATCCTGGGAAAAAGACGGAGTTACCCGATATACTACTGAGGTGATCGGTGATCAAATGACCATGCTTGGTGGCAATCCGGGCGGTGGTGGAGGCTCTAACCGACCTCCAATGCCAACTGAAGAAAGTTATGGCGCTACTCCGGCACCAGCAGCTGCACAAAGCCAGTCATCTGGCGGGAGCACAAGCCCTGCCATAGAGAGCGATGTGTCAGATGACCTGCCGTTCTAATATGTTCAACGAAATATCTGCTTTTGGAAACCTCACCGGATGACCCTTTTCCCCAGCTGTTAATTGCAATTTTCGCGGCCTTTTCAACCTCATCTTTTTGGATAAGTGGGCTGGCTTTATTGTGTTTGTTAGCGATCTCAGGTCTGGTTTCAGGGTCTGAAGTTGCCTTTTTTTCCTTGTCAACAGATGAGTTGGATCAACTCAAAGACTCGGACGAAAAGCGAGATCAGCGCGCATATAACTTAATGAAGGATCCGCGCCGTTTATTGGCCACTATATTAATTGTCAATAATCTGGTGAATATTCTCATAGTGACCATCTCTACCGTAGCTGCGCTGGAGTTTGTAGGTTATGAGAATGAAGGCGGGACTGTTTTTATTGTTTTAACGGCTGTCATTACGATCGTGATCATCTTCTTTGGAGAGATCATCCCTAAAGTGTACGCTACGAATCGCGGCCTTGAATTTGCCCAGTTGGTAACACCTATGCTGTTCGTCAGTAGTAAAATTTTCAAGCCAGTAGCCTGGTTTTTGATGAGCATCAGTGACCTGATCGAAAGGAAGATCGAGAAAAAGGGTTACAACTTGTCGGTAGATGAGATGAATCAGGCACTGGAAATCACAGATGAAAAAGAAATCTCTCAAGAAGAAAAAGGCATTCTGAAAGGCATTGTCAATTTTGGCACGTTATCGGTGAAACAAGTCATGAAATCCCGGGTGGACATCATGGCCCTGGACATTGAAACGGATTTTCACGATTTGATGGACCAAATCAACAAAACAGGTTACTCCCGAATTCCGATCTACAATGAAAGTGTAGACAAGATTGAAGGCATCCTGTACATCAAAGACCTGCTGCCACACCTGGATAAGGAAGAGGATTTCAAATGGCAGACTTTGATGCGACCGGGTTATTTTGTGCCGGAAAGCAAGAAAATCGATGACCTGTTTCGGGATTTTCAGGAGAAACAAGTGCACATGGCCATTGTAGTCGATGAATACGGAGGCACGGAAGGACTGATTACTTTGGAAGATATCATTGAAGAAATAGTGGGCGAGATCAATGATGAGTTCGATGAGGAAAGTGACATCACTTATAATAAGCTGGATCAAAACACGTATGTGTTCGAAGGGAAAACGTCACTTAATGATGTGTGTAAGGTGATCTCTGTAGACTCAGATATGTTCGATGAAGTGAAAGGAGAAAGCGAGTCACTCGGAGGGCTGATCCTGGAACTCAACCGGAAATTACCCAACGCTGGTGAGAAGATTGTCTACAATCATTTTCACTTTACCGTGGTGGCCGTAGACCAAAAACGGATCAAACGCGTTCGGGTATTTATAGAAAGACAAGGTTTATGAGGCATTTCTTAGCATTTTCATTTTCGGTCCTGTTACTGGCTGCCTGCAACCAGACGTATCTGCCCAAACCCATCGGTTATAATCGGATCGTATTGCCTGAAGCTACTTATCAAACCCTGCCCGATACCTTACCTTACCAGTTTGAATATTCGAAACATGCGGAACTTCGCAAAAATGAGTCATGGCTCACTGAGCGGTACTGGGTAGATCTTTATTATCCTTATTTCGATGCAGAAGTGCAGGTCACTTACAAGCCCATCGCCAACAAACAAATTACTGAGGAGCTGCTCAATGATAGCTACCGTCTCACCTCAAAGCACAACGTAAAAGCCTACTCCATTGAGGAAAAGATCCTGGTATTGAAAAGTGGCAATGTGGCATCAGTCACGGAGTTGGAAGGGGAAGTACCAAGCCAATTTCAATTCCACATCACTGATAGTACGGACAATTTCCTAAGAGGAGCACTGTATTTCAAAACGGCCTCCAAAAACGACTCCCTGGCACCCGCGATCAGTTTCATCAAAGAAGACATCATCCATCTGCTCAATACACTGGAATGGAGTAGCTCTTCTAACCACTCGGGAACACTTTAAAACCTATCCAAAGAGCAATTCCTTTTCATAAGACCAGATTTTATTCTTTAGCTAAGTGTCCTATCATTGAATTAGTGTAACCATTTCGAGGATTGTTAGTACCTCTTAAGCAACCTCTGTTGTATTTACCTGTCTTTAGCTCAAACTCACGGCCATGACCTACTTTTTTAAAATCACTTTTCGAAACTTCCTGCGTCATCGTTTCTCCACAGGGATCAACCTTGTCGGGCTGACCACTGGATTAGCCTGTGCGCTATTCATCTTTTTGTGGGTACGAGATGAGTTAGCAGTAAATAAATTTCACAAAAAAGATGATCGTCTCTTTCGGGTGATGGAGTTCCAGACGTATTCCAATGAAAGGTTCGCTACCAACTCTACACCTGGAATCCTGGGTGAAAATATCAAACTTGACATCCCGGAAGTGGAATATTCAGCAACTACCACCTGGGTTGGGAAGTCACTCCTGGCATATGAGGATAAGTTTCTGAAAGAAGACGGGTTCCATGTCGGGGAGGATTATTTCAACATTTTCAGCTATCCTTTGTTGGAGGGAAATCCTGATGAAGTATTGAAAGAAAAAACTTCAATCGTCATCTCCAGGGACCTGGCTGTCAAATTTTTTGAAGACGTTCCCTCTGCCATTGGCAAGACCCTGAGGTATGAAGACGATCGTAATTTTACGGTATCTGGTGTCTTCGAGAACATCCCAGCAAAATCAACTTATCGATTCGATTTTGTTTTGCCATTTGAAGACTATAAAGATCGCAATGACTGGGTGAAAAGCTGGGGGAATAACGGACCTCATACATATGTGATCCTGGAGGAAGGAGCCAATTGGAAAGCAGTTAGTGCGAAAATCAATCCCTACATCCAGGAAAAAAATACAGAAGAAGAGAGTAATGTTGAGTTATTTCTCAAGAAGTATTCGGAACAATATTTATATGGAAAATATACCAATGGCATTCCTGATGGCGGAAGAATTGAGTACGTAAGGTTGTTTTCTATCATTGCTATCATCATTTTGGTGATCGCCTGTATCAACTTCATGAACTTATCCACCGCCCGTGCCTCCAAAAGAGCACATGAAGTGGGGGTGAGAAAGGCCATCGGTGGAGATCGGCGGACATTGATCCGTCAATACATTGGTGAATCACTGATCATTTCTACCATCTCGATGATCCTTGCCCTGGGAATTGTTTCAACTTTTTTATCACCGTTCAATGAAATCACTGATAAGAGCATTCAATTGCACTGGGACCTAAGTCTGATTGGACCTTCTGTGTTGGCCATCCTGGTAACAGGGCTACTCGCCGGAAGCTATCCTGCTTTTTATTTGACGCATTTCAATCCTGCAGCTGTACTCAAAGGGGAAATCAAGAATTCTCCGGGAGAAGTATGGGCACGCAAGGGGCTGGTTACTTTTCAATTTTGGATTACGGTCATGCTCATTGTAGGCGTTATCGTCATTCAAAAGCAAATGCAATACGCAAACTCAAAAAATTTGGGTTACAATCGGGACAATGTGGTCTTCTTCAATCAAGATGGATCGATCGGGGAAAAAACGGAAACCTTCCTCTCGGAATTGAGAAATATTCCTGGTGTGGTTAGTGCAAGCTCAACATCACACACACTACTGAGTCAAATGAGTAATACGCAAGGACTCGAATGGCGAGATAAAGATCCATCCACAAGAATCTTATTCGAAAACTTTCGGGTAGACGAGGAATTTCAGCAAACTATGGGGTTTGAAATGGTAGCAGGACGTTGGTTTAGCCAGGATTTTGGGTCGGATACCACCAAAATTATCTTCAATGAAAAAGGGGTTAAGGCCATGGGCTTTACACCTGAAGAAGCGGTTGGAGAAACCATCAAATTATGGGAAGAGTATGACCTTCAAATTGTAGGCGTGGTTAAAGATTTCCACTTTCAGTCCATCCATACGGAAGTAGATCCGGCCTTTTTTTGGCTGCGTGATACTTGGCAAGTTGCCGCAAGATTGCAGGCAGGTAGTGAACTGGCAACGATGAAACAAGTACAGGAATTGTATGAGAAATTTGCTCCTGGGTTCATCTTTGACTACCGTTTCCTGGATGACAGTTACCAGAAATTATACAGCTCTGAACAACGAATAGGAACCTTATCCTCCTACTTCGCAGGATTGGCAATCTTGATTTCTTGTTTAGGGCTTTTTGGTCTGGCGGCTTTCACTGCAGAGCGCAGATTGAAGGAGATCGGCATCCGAAAGGTACTAGGAGCGAACGCCTCCCAAATTGTGATGATGCTATCTATGGATTTCACGAAGCAAATCATTGTTGCTATCCTGTTTGCCATTCCTGTAGCCTATTATCTCATGAATATCTGGCTCGAAAGCTTTGCTTACGCGATCGAACTAAGTCCATGGATTTTTATCTCTGCAGCGATACTATCGCTTGTCATCGCATGGTTGACAGTAGGCTCACAGGCACTTAGGGCTGCACACATCAATCCCTCGCAGTGTTTGAAGGACGAGTGAGGTCTCGACAGGCTCAACCTGACACTCCTTAGGTTACTTATAGTAACTTGATTGCTTGGTGACGCTCACTCGCCGATCGCAGTGATCACAAGCTTACGCCTACTTCCATAGTCGCGGTGCTCGCACAGATAGACGCCCTGCCAGGTTCCAAGATTTAGCTGGCCATTGGTCAGCGGAATACTTACAGAAGAACCCAACAAAGACGCTTTGATGTGTGCCGGCATATCATCTGGCCCTTCGTAAGTATGAATGTAGTAGGGTGCATTCTCAGGCACCATTTTATTGAAATGGCTCTCAAAATCCTGTCTTACTGTTGGGTCGGCATTTTCATTGATCGACAAACTCGCACTGGTGTGCTGTATAAACACCTGACAAATTCCCGTCTGAAGTGTGCATTCACTTAAAGCCTCTTCGACATGTCGTGTGATGAGATGAAATCCACGAGAAAAGGACGGGAGTACGATTTCGCTTTGAAAGACCGCCATATTGGATCAAATTAACGCTTGAAATTAATGTGCGAAGCCCAATTGACCACACCTCCCCAAATACAACTCACTCACTCCTTAATGATTTTACTGGATTTGCAATGGCCGCTTTCAAGGATTGTGCACTTACAGTGGTCAATACCAACAATATGGTTCCTAAAGCCGCCGCAACAAAGCTCATGGGTGATATTCCCACCTGATATGAAAATTCTTCGAGCCATTGATTGGCTGCATAAATGGTAATTGGAATGGCAATGATGATGGATAAAGCTACTAGTATAAAGAATTTTTTTGATAGCAGAAAAACCACTTGCAACACAGAAGCTCCCAATACTTTTCGTATCCCTATTTCTTTTCGTTTGCCATTTGCCACATACATGATCAAGCCATAGGATCCGAGGCAACTAATGATAATGGCCATAAAAGCAAAATATCCAATCAGTGATCCGAATCGTTCCTGACTATTGTAAATCTGCGCCAAGGACTCATCCAAAAAGGAATAATCAAAAGTTTGATCGGGGAAAAAGCTATTCCATTGTTGCTCAATTTGATCCAGCGTTTGTGGGACATTGGCTCCGTTGAGTTTGAATGAAAATGTGGTGAATTGTGCTACATTGATTTCCATCAATAACGGCTGAATCTCTGTTGCCAGAGAAAGAAAATTGAAGTCACGAACTACGCCAATCACTTTTCCCTCTTTTCCCTCCATATTGACGTTTTTCCCTATGGCTTCCACAGGACTTCCGAATTCCCAGGCTTCCAAAGCTTTCTCATTGAGGACAAAGGCATTGAGTTGATCTGTCCCAAAGTCTTTAGAGAAATTTCTACCTTCGATCAATGTAATCTCATAAGTCTCCAGGAAATCATAGTCGACCGCCATCACCGGAGCAATGATGTTGTCTTCCGCAGTGAATCCTTCCGGGACAATGTTTCGATTGACACTACCAAAACCTAATGTAGTGGACGAAACGGTACTGTTTTTTATTCCGGGGATTGCTTTCAGAGATTCTTCAAAAGCATTCATTTTCTGTCGTCGGCCCTCATCTACCCCTCCAAATACATTATTGAAATTGGCACTTTGTACCGGTGCCGTAATCACAAAATCCTTACCAAACCCTAGGTCTTTGTTTCGGAGATTGTCCAACTGATCAAAAACAATGATGGCTCCTGAAATCAACATGATAGAAATGGCAAACTGGATCACAATCAGCCCACGTCGAAATGAAAGCTCTCCACCTTGTTTTTGACTGGTAATCCCTTTCAGGCTCAGTACTGGCGAAATTCGAGTCACAAAAAACGACGGATATATACCTGCCAGTAAAGCAGTGAGTATCACAAGTATTGAAAAGCCTGCAATCAACTCAAAAGCCATCATAGATGCTATGGTCAGGGTTTTATCGGTTAGACTGTTGAGTTGAGGTAGCAACAAGACAGTGAAGCCTACCGCCAGAAACGCTGCAAACATGGTGATGATCATGGATTCACCGAGAAATTGATAGACCAGGCTACTCTTCCATGCACCCATGACCTTTCGAACTCCGATTTCACGAGCTCGTTCCAGAGATTTTGCCGTGGAAAGGTTCACGAAATTGATGCAGGCAATCAATAAGGTGAGGAACCCAACGGCCAGGAATATAATGATGAAATTGAGATCCCCCGGTGCTTCAGCCTGTGCCTGTACGTCATTGTTTAGATGAATGTCCAGCAGTGGCTGAAATTCAAAGGCCTGACCTTTCTTCATGTTCTCAGGAATCTTTTCTTCCACAAAGTCAGCGAACCTCTTGTTTAACAGCTGGATGTCTGTTCCGGGTTCTACCACCACGTAGGTCGGGGAATGTGAAACGATCCAGTTCCGCTTGAAATTCGCCCTGATCCCTTCCGCTAATTGAGGCGGTTCCAAATCGTACATGTTGTCATAAGGAAGCAGCATGTCGAAGTGCACATGGGAATTTGTAGGAAAATCTTTTACGACGGCCACTACCTGAAATGAATGCATGCCTCCCAATTGGATGGATTGACCAACGGCGGATCCTGAACCAAAATATTTTTGAGCAACCTCTTCATTGAGTATTGCTGTAAACGGCTTTTCCAGTGCTTCCGAAAGTGTGCCATCCACCAATTCAAAATCAAATATTCGAAATAGCTCCGGATCTGAGAAATTCACATTGTTCTCCTCAAAACGCAAACCTCCAGGGCTCGACGCATTATTCCCCACGTTCACACTGACACTTCTGGAAAAAAGTCTGGTTGAGGCCTCTATCTCGGGGAAAAATTCATTCAGGTTCTCTTTGAAAATGGGAGGTACTCGTGCCAGGTCAAAGTTCTGGATCTTGTAACGTAACCGATATATATCTGATTTACGGGAGTGCATTTCATCATAGCTGAATTCATCACTCACAAACGTGAGGATCAACATAGCACAGGTCAGGCCTCCACTAAGACCTAGGATGGTAATGGTACTGAATACTTTATTCCGAAAAATGTTACGGATGGCCGTCTTAAAATAATTCCGAAGCATAGGTTAGCGTTTTTGAGCCTTTATTGATGAAACGCAATTACCACTTTTTGTGCACAAAAAATAGGACCGGTGGTGTAATGACTGATTCAGCCGTTTTCGAATATACCAGGGCGCTGGATTAAACCACTCTAAATTCGATTCAAACCATAAGCGAATTTTTGATGGTTAGTCTGATGCTTTTAAGGCGAGGAATTCTTACAATCCAGGTTTATTGCGGCTCCCATATGATTTCAATCTCAACATATCTTACTGTACGCTGCTCTGTAGCTAGCGATATCGGATAATTCACATTCAATCGCCATAATCCATCCCAAGGGTTCTTAGTAATACAACTTTCAGGCCCGGAAAGATCAAAATCATAAACATATTCAAAACCTGATCCTACCTGATTCATCGTGAACTCAAACTGTGGATTAGGATTAAAAATGGTGTTGTTGACAGTCTGATGCCATAAGGCACCACATCCGATGTTATTGGCTATTGGTGGCACAAAAACGATGGACGTAGGGGCTACTTCGCCTGGATGGCGAATGACGATTCTTTTGATGAGATCACCACGGGTATCCTCTGGGAACGTCGTGATAGGTCCGACTTCTGCACCGTACATGGAATAGCCAGCATTAGCATTTTGAATGAGCGGCAGTTTGTATTTCTGAGTCGTGGAATACTCGCAACCTGAAAGCAAGGTGATCAGCAAGAGCAAAATAAACACGTGGAATCGAGCGAAATGTCGGCGATGATTTATCATGTCTGATTTTCTTTGGTGTACTTGAAAGTTACCAAGAATAAGAATGACACAGTTCGGTTTTGTGCCCAGCTTCACGTTTGAATTAATTTGAGCCATTCCCCATCAGTTCCCATCGCAAGGAAGTGTAATAATCCTTTATTTTTACATGGACTTTTTTCGAAATAACTTATTGGTGATGAAAATCAGGGAATATGAATGAAATAGATGCGATGCAGCTCAACTACGATCAGGGGAATATCTTGATTGTAAACATCAGCTTGGGCTTCATCATGTTCGGTGTGGCGCTTGGACTTACCTTAACGGATTTCAAAAATGTACTGCAGCAAAAACGGTCAGTGCTGGCGGGGGTACTGTCGCAATTCATTGTACTTCCTGCGCTTACCTTTCTACTGATCATCCTTTGGAAACCTGTTCCTAGTGTAGCGCTGGGCATGATGATGGTGGCCGCTTGCCCTGGTGGAAATGTCTCCAATTTTATTTCAGCGTATTCACGAGGCAATGCCGCACTCTCGGTAAGCCTTACTGCGATTTCGTCTATTCTAGCCATTTTGATGACTCCTTTCAACCTGAGTTTTTGGGGGTCATTGTATGGTCCGACGGAAGCCATTCTTCAGCAAGTGAGCCTGGATATTCTTGAAGTATTCCGTACCATCGTGCTGATCCTCGGAGTGCCCATCGTGCTTGGCATGTTTGTGAGGCATCGTTACCCGAATACTACGGCCAGGATCCAGCCAATCATAACCTACATTTCGATCGGTATTTTCGGCATATTGGTCATTGGTGCCTTCGCGGCCAACTTTCAGCAGTTTCTGGATTATATCAGCGTCGTGCTACTCCTGGTCTTTCTTCACAATGCCATCGCACTTACTTGTGGTTACCAGATTGGGAGGCTTTTTTCTTTGCCCAAGGCAGACCGTCGATCTTTGGCAATTGAAACGGGCATACAAAATTCAGGGCTAGGCTTATTGTTGATTTTCTCCTTTTTTGGTGGATTAGGAGGCATGGCCATCGTTGCCGGATGGTGGGGAATTTGGCACATCCTTTCGGGTCTGACCGTAGGTACCTGGTGGCATCGTCGAAAACTCGACTGATATTCAATAATTTCGCGTAGTAATCGGAATCACCGGCTGTTTATGAAAGAGATATTTTACTTCATTATACGTTATACGTCGAGGTTAAGCATGTATGCTTTTTTTAGCAAGGTGGAACTTGTGGGTACAGACCGCATTCCGCGTGGAAAGCCATTGCTTTTTGCTCCTAATCATCAAAATGCCTTTCTGGATGCTTTTGTGGTAGGTGGTATGTCGCCTGTGGCCATACATTACCTTACGCGTGCGGATGTTTTCAATAAAAAATTTCTTTGGATACTTGAAGGTCTTCACATGATGCCCATCTACCGCATGCGTGATGGATTTGGAAAGCTTTCTCAAAATGTTGGAGTATTTGAAGCATGCCAAAAATTATTTTCCAATGGTAAATCCGTCCTGATCTTCCCCGAAGGATCCCATGGCGAACCGTATTATTTACGTGGGCTTACAAAAGGAACATCAAGGCTGGCTTTCGAGTCTCAGGAAGTATTGGGTGACGACAAAGAATTGTGGATCCAACCCGTAGGCCTTAACTATTTCGATCAGAGAAAACCAAGAAGAAAGGCCATGTTCGTCTTCGGTGAGCCGATTCGAGTCAATGATTACATGGAGCAGTACCAGACCCAAAAAGCCAGGGCATTGATTCAATTGAGAGATACGGTAAAAAATCACATCTCTGATTGTTTGATCATCCCAGATGAGGATGAGCACTATGAAGAGAAAGTGGCGGCCTTGACCAAAGCCAACGAAAAATATGCTTTTGAGGAACTAAAAGAGAAACTCAGTAAAAATGAATTGAAGGGGCCTGAGCGCAAACCACGACCGATCTTTAAGAAAATTGGTCAGTTACTCGGCCTGGTCAACATACCACCGCTGTTATTGATGAAGTACATCCTGAGCAAAAAGATCAAGGATGTGGTCTTTTCCTCTTCTATCAAGTGGGCCGTAGGATTGTTCGGGTTTCCTATCTGGTGGTTGATTGTTTTTGGTGCGGTTTCCATGGCCGCTGGCAATCAAATTGCCGGGATCGTCATCGCCAGTATGATCGTCTTACTTTTCCTAAGACAGGAATTCATCAAGATTGGAGAAGGATAGTCTTCGACAGGCTCAATCTGACTTAAGCCATACGACTTATTTCAACTCCAAAAACCATAAACTTTAAAAGTTGGAATACAAGCTTAAGAAATTTCAGAATAAAGGACCAGACTAGTTGTTTTACTTGAATAAGGAAAAAACTAGACAGATACCCAGCCATAAGTTGTAGTCTTCTCATGGCTGTTGGTACCTATCATTGATTAGGAATAAGTCCTAATTTCAAACACACTTAAGGACGAAGCTAGCGAATTCGGACGAATTTTGGCGTGCCGAGTGGTCGAAATCAGGTAATCAGCGGCTGATTGAGTGGATTTTAACGTTTTTGCACCAAATGCAATTCCGATAGGAGGTCATCGTATTTTGAAGTGTAATCCTCACTTCCTTCCGAAATTCCCTCTCGGTGCAACAAGGTTTTTGTTAATTCGGCTTTACCTTCTTCTTCAGTAACGGCCATTTGCATGTATTGCCGAAAGGTCTGGCCAACACGAAATGTATATTGAAATTTTTCTTGTTTCATGGGCTTATAATATGTCGAATCGTGCCAAAAATCGATTAGGCAGGTCTAAAAATCTAATCTCGTAGAGAACTTACCACTTTTGATACTAATATTATCGCTATTCACTTGTATTCCTACTTTCCAAGCTGACTTTTTTTACTGGAGCTACCTAAACCTATGAGCAGGCAAATACGATTTGAGACTTACAAAGGACATGCTATTTTGTGCGTCAATTATAGTGGACTATCTGAAACAGACATGATCCAAACACTTGATCAGGCTGCAGCAATCGGGATGAAGGAAAATGACCTGTGTATTCTCGCCGATTTTTCTAAAACCCGACACAGCAAGCTATTCAATCAGAAAATCAAACAACATGGACTGGAATATTCCAAAAAAGGAAATGACCCACGAATTGCTGTTCTGGGGATTGATAGTGTCTTAAAAAGGGTGATCATGAATGCTACCATGGCAGTCACCCGAATCAGAAATGTCCGCTTGTTCGAGACCCGAGAACGAGCCTTGGGCTGGCTAATTTCTTAGCCTCTTCAAAAAAATCAATTTTCTTTTCAAAGAAGTGTAACCTTCGGAGTACTCCTGGGTAACTTATCCGAACAACCAAAAAACCGACATTTTGGAAGCATTGAGCGACGAAGATTTAATGGCGCTGGTGCAGGAGGAAAAGTTGAATTACATGGAAGTCCTTTTCGGGAGATACCAGAAAAGGATCTACAACTACTTTCTCAAATGCACCATGGATCCCGAAGAAAGCCGTGACCTGGCACAGATCACGTTCATTCGAGTGATGAAATATCGCGCGTCCTTCAATGCCAGTCGGGGATTTGAAGGTTGGTTGTTTCAAATCGCGCGAAACCTGGTCAAAGATCACTTCCGGAAAATGAAAGTGTATCGCGATCAGTTCAACCTGGCGGAAACCCTTCCTGAGCGAGCCGAGGAGGGCGATGCCGGGGAACAATTGGAACGGGAAGAGCTGCTGTACAAAGCCATGGCAAGGCTCGAGCCGGACAAACGCGAATTACTCGTCCTCGCAAAATTTCAGGGGATGAAGTATGAACAGATCGCTGAATTGCGAGACACGACCGTTAGCGCGGTAAAAGTGCAGGTCCATCGGACCATTGCAAAACTGAGAGATTTCTATTTGGAAGAAGAAAAGTCTGAAGCATGAACTGGACAGATGAACATATCATTGAATACCTCGAAGGGGGGCTGGATACAGATCAGCGAAAGGAGTTTGAAAACCAACTAATGACCGATCCTGCCTTCAAAGCAAAGTATCAGGAATTGGAGCAGTTGCTTCAAACCATTGAGCGAGTACCTGAAGTAGAAGCTCCTGCTGAATTGGAATGGGGCTTCAAAGCAGAACTTGATCGTATGCAGTCGACTCTCGCCGAGACAAGATTGGAACCGAACAATTCGTTGAATGCTTCGCCTAATCGATGGTGGTTGCAAATCGCTGCAGGATTCGGATTACTCGTCATCGGGTTTCTTTCCGGTACCCAGCAAACATCTGACAACAGTGGGCAATTACTCGCGATGCAAACGCAGATCCAGAGCTTACAGCAAGTGGTGATGCAACAAACGCTGGAAAGCTCATCAGCCAGTGAACGGATCAAGGCGGTCAACCAAATAGAGCAAGTACCCTTTCAACCCGATGAAAAGCTGGTGAAAATGCTCGTGAAAACGGCCACCCAGGACAAAAGCGTCAATGTGCGATACGCAGCTGTACAGGCGTTGGGCAATTTCATGGACTATCCTTCGGTTCGCAATGAAATGGTTCGTTCGCTTGATCAACAAACTGAACCTCTGATTCAGATTGCCATGATTGGCCTGCTGGTAGATGCCCAGGAAAAAGCAGCGATCTCATCGATCAAAAAATTATTAGACAATGAGGCGACTACCCCTGAAGTGAAACAGCAAGCGGAAATCGCCATGGACATTCTTATTTAAAAAGATTAAAAACACTCAAATCGAAATAAAAAGATGACACCAAGAATTTCAATCTCACAAAAAATGAAAAAAGCCTTGTTAACGGCCATGACTGTCTTGATCGTCATGACCACACAGGCACAATTCGAGATCACCCCCAATGGTAATCCTGCGGAGCTTACTGTGAATGTGACCAACTTGTATGCGGACCTGGAAATCGTCGGAACCAATGACAAATTAATCAAGGTTATCGCCCTTGATTATGAAGGATTGCCAGAAAAGGCGAAAGGGCTGAAACCTCTTTCCGCAACCGGTCCTGATAACACAGACCTTGGTTTGTACATCGAGCAGCAAGGCCAGGAAATCATGATCTCCGGGGCTAGTCGAAAGTCCGATGATGGAGAATATCGAATTGAATTGCCTGCCAACATCAAATTAGTGATCGAATATGATAGTTATCAGGCTGGAGACATCCGAGTTAGCGACATGTCAGGAGAAGTCGAAGCTTCTTCCAAGGTAGGCGACATGGAATTCCAGAACATCACAGGCCCGCTAGTCGCCAACTCATTGAGTTCAGACATCAGCATTGTTTTCACATCGGTCAGCCAAACCAGCCCAACAGATGTCTCCAGCACCAGTGGTGATGTGGATGTGACACTTCCTGAAAGTACAAAAGGCAATTTCCAGATGAAAACCGTTTCTGGAGAGGTATACACAGACCTGGAATTCGAGTTTGGTGAAGAAGAAGGTAGGTCCAAACGTTGGGGCGGAGGCATGTCTGCCGAAGCGACCTTGAATGGCGGTGGCGTTCAGATCAACTTGAAGAGCATCAGCGGAGACATCTTCATCAGGAAGCAATAACAATTGATCCCATGAGCGTCATTCCAGAATTTTTCGACCCATTTTTTAGAGTGGGTCGAAAAATATCAGGGTGCCTGACCAAGGAATCTCTTCGACTCTCACCCATCACTAAAACTCAATAACTCATGAAAAACCTTACCCTCTTTACCCTCCTGTTCTTCGCAACCTTCATGGTTTCCGCGCAGAAAACAGTCGAAGACCGACAACCAGTAAACGGCCAGCAAACCCTGAAACTAGACTTCCCCTTTGCAGATGAAATTCGCATTGAAACCTGGGACAAGTCAGAAGTATTGGTGGAAGCCATCGTGAATATTAATGATAATGAAGACAATGACCTCTTTGAGATTAGGTCAAGTGCAACCGAACGACGGATCTACATGGAAATGGATGAACGCGTTTGGGATGATCGAAGCAAGAAAAAGTCTAAGAAGAATTGCTGGAACTCCGAGATCAACATCAAAGTCTTCCTCCCCAAGTCATTGGAGATTGATGCAGAAACCATCAGTGGTGATTACGAATTGGCGTACTACGGAAAGCCCTTCTATTTCAAGACTGTATCTGGCGATCTTGACCTTTCTGTAGATCCTGATGCCGATCTGGATTTTATGGTCAAAACCGTAACGGGAGAAGTGTATTCCGACCTGGACCTCAGTTACCCGAGAGGCAAAGATGGTTTACGCCAAATCGTGGGCATGGACGTAGAAGGCAGACTGAACAATGGCGGCGAAATTCTGGAACTGAAAACGGTCAGTGGAAATGTGTTTTTGAGGAGTAATTAACCAGCCTAAAGCTAGGGCTTACAAGGCTTCGGATTTGATTTTTCTCCAAATCCACCAGCCCCTTTTTTCATGAAAGGGGGAATTCATCTGATGCGAACTTTTACCGTCATTCCCTGGATCACTATAGACACATTGAATTTTTCCCTTGCGACATTGATCGTAAGGGAATTTCAAGATCACAAGCAAAAATTCCTATTCAGAGTAGCTGAATCTTCCCCTCACTCATCCTTTAACGACATCACCGGATTCAATCGCGCAATCCGAAATGTCTGTGTCCCTATGGTAAGCAAGCCTAACGTTAAAAGGATCACCGCCCCAAGGATCACCGTTGAAATGCTGAAATCCGCTCGGTTTGGTAAATGATCCAACCAAAAACGATTAATAAAGTAGGTCAGGGGCGCAGATAAAATCACGGCAAATAACACCAGCTTGATAAAATTCCTGGACAGCACCAGGACCACCTGCCATTCTCCAGCTCCCAAAACTTTCCTCACCCCTACTTCTTTGGTCCTTCTTTGTGTCGTGTAAGTAGCTAGTCCCAAAAGACCTAAGCAAGCAATGACGATCGCTAAAAAAGCCAGGTATCCGATAATGGTTACAATGTCGAGGATGAAGAGGTTGGTGTTGGCGAGTTCCTGATCAAAATACGCATAGATGAAGGGGTGTTTTGGGTCTACGGATTTCCAGGCTGCTTCTAACCTCTTGATGGTCTGAGGTTGATTATTCCCAGCAATACGGACATTCAAAAAATTGAATGCTTCTTGTCGGTACGTGAGTGCCAAAGGCCGTGTCTCATCTTCATTGATCAACAGCGTAGATCGAAAATCAGCAACAACCCCTTTGATAGGGATTTCAGATCCTTGCTTCGTTTTCCAAATAGTCCCCACAGCTTCAGACGCATGTTCAAAACCCAGTTTTTTCGCAGCCGTTTCATTGATGATTACCGAGCGTGAACGTTCATCCGAAGCTAAGATGGGAGAACCTGCAAGCTGTCGTACCCCAAGATTCTCCAGAAAAGACTCATCAACACGCATCACTTGCAAATTGATGTATTCATCATCCCTGTTTTTGTCCTCCAATTCCATGTGATCCGTGATTCCAGTAGCAGGCAAATACTCACATGCTGAAATCATTTCTACACCCGAAACGCCTCCCATTTCCGTTTTCAATTGTTGCCAATCATTGCTTTGAAGTGGAATGGTCAAAACATTTTCAGCATTGAAGCCATATTCAAAGGCGAGGTAATGCCGAAATTGATTGTACACCACCATTGAGCTTACGATGAACAACAATGAAACCGCCAACTGGCTTACGTTCAGGATTTTTTGTGCATTCCAACTCTTCTTGTTGGGAGAAAAATGACTGGTCAATGCATCCACAGGTCTTTTGCGCGAAAGCACCAATGACGGATAAATGCCTGCTACCACTCCCGTCATCAAAGCGAATAAGAAGAACAATAGAAAAGCGACTGGCGATAAATCCAATTCAAGTTGAAGGTATTTATTAGCCCAAAGGGTCAAAAAGCCATTTTTCATCACGGACAGCAAGACTACTGCCAAGACCAGGGCCAACATCGTGGTGATGATCGATTCGGTCAAAAACTGAAAAGCGATCGCTTTTCTACTGGCTCCGTTCACTTTTCGGATGCCAATTTCCTTTGCCCTAATCAGTGATCTGGCTACTGACAGATTGGTATAGTTAATTACGGCCATTAATAATATAATGGCTGCCAGAATGGATAAGATGTAGTAAATAAACATGGGCAATCGAAATGAAGATTCATTGTTCATGATTGGCCCAGGCGTGATGTCTCGGATGTTTTGAGCAGATAGGACGAATTCCTCCAGTCCTTCAATAGCACCATACTTGTTTTTGGTAAAGCTGACCAAGGCATTATTCAGTTCATGCTCACCAATGCCTTCTTTCAATCGGACGTAGTTGTAAGAAGAGTAATAAGATTCCCATCTTTTGGATAGGTCCGTTAACATTTCAGCTCTATGAAGTGCCGGGAGCGTGGTTGCACTAGCCAAAGCATCAAATTTCAGATGGGATCGATACGCCTGATCATCAATGATGCCTGTAATGGTTAAATTGCCCCAATCCTCCGGGGGTGTATCGCCCTCATCTTCCAGAATGTTCAAACCCCGATCATGGAATTGAACAGACTTTCCCAATGCACTGACCTCACCAAAAAGCTGCTTGGCTTTGGTTTGAGAAATGATCAATGAATTGGGTTTTTCCAACGCGGTGTTCGGATCACCTTCAATCAACGGAAACTGAAGGCAAGCCAGAAAATCTTTGGTCGCGAAGTAACCTCGCAATTCAATGGCCTTTTGCTCATAAGTAGCTTCTCCTCCTAGTCCTCTTCGTAATGTCGCAGATTGATCGATGATGCCATATTCCAATGGCAGGGTTTCCCCGATCGCGTAGGAAGTCGTAGCGTATGTGTTACTGCTTGGCTCTGGCTGACCCACAATGCGGTAAAGCTGCTTTTCTTCTTGATGAAAGTTGTCATAGCTTTTCTGATCTACCAGCATCAGAATAATGAACATGCACACAGACATGGCTGCAGCCAGCCCAAAAATGTTGATCGCAGAAAAAAGTCGGTATTTCAGGATGTTGCGGATCCCGATCTTAAAATAGTTTTGAAACATGCCAAATGAATTGAGTTGATGATCTCCTCCGAGACTTTTAAAAAATTGAGGACGGAGTAATTTGAAGTTATCGAGTACATATAGCCGCCTGGCCTTAGTCATTGAATGACGGGTCAGGTTCTCATGGAAGCGTTCTTCCACATCACCAGAGAGTTCCTCCAGGAAATCTGCCCGAAGCAACTTTTTCAAACACTCATAAGGCCATTGAGGAGGTTGAGGAAGTTCTTGAAACTCGTTCATGCAGTTCCTTTGATTGCGGCAGGCATCGCTTGCCAGAATTTGAATCGAACGTCCTGCATTTCTTTGAGCAACTGTACTGCATAAGGCGTGGCCTCATACATGCGCTTGCGTTTACCTCCACGGACGTTGGACGCTTCCCCCCATACTGAAGTCACGTATCCATTAGCTTCCATCCGTTTCAATGCCGTCTGAATGGCGCCGATACTGACGGTTTCCTCCAGCCGGGTTTCCAATTCATGTTGGATGGAGTTGCCATAAGCTTCTTCCTTCAGCACGATGATGGCCATCAGAATCAACTCCTGAAATTCCCCGAGACGCGATTTCTTCATGAGTTCTATATTATATTCAATGAAGCAAATATAGGGATTATATTTTATATTCAATGTAGTTTTTTAACTACTTGAACCAGCGTTTCTCATTATCCGTCATTCTGAGGCTGTTGCCTTGGTTCTGAGTATTATATTATGCTTCATCAGCCGTGAGAATCTCATTACCCTTGAGATGGTCATCATTTGAACCGTCATGCCGGTTTTTTCAGCTTAAATTCCGCAGGAAGTTGAAAAAAGACCGGTATCTCTTTTCTCTGCCTTTATGCAGGCCCAATCAGAGATAAAGTTTTGTATTAGAATAAAATTGATCGTAGGGGAATCACAACTTCTTCAACACACCCAAGATCACCTTCGGCACCAGCGGTACACCAATATTCTCCGCCACTCCATTATACATCTCCGCCAGGTTCACCGCATAATCCTTCCCTTTCCTTAGTGCTTTGAGTGTCTTGTGCGTCGGAGAATCCTCATCCGACAAATCGTCCACGAAGCGCTTAAGCCGATTCCTAGATTTCTGCGCCACCGGTTGCTGACTTTTTGACGCCTGTTCAATCTCAGCAATCGCTTTCTCTGCCTTTTCAATGTCTTTGACCGCTACATCGATTTCCTTTGGTGCAACATGTTCTTCGAGTAACTCGCGCTCATCCTCAATATCTTCCTTTAAAGATTCTGTCTCTCCGAGGAGGTTTTGGATCTGGATAGATATGCTAACAGTGGTTTTTACATCGGTATTCTGCTCGACACTTTGTTCTTGCTTAAGATTAAAAATTATATCTCCATGTTCCCTTCTTGTGATCTTGTTATCACCTTTTTCTTGGCGTTCATGTTTAGAAATAATGGGATCGAGAAAGTCGGCAATTGCAAAGCTTTTTCTGAGAATCCCAACGGACACACTTTGTTGTCCCATTTGTTCCAATCCAATAAGCTCGTCATAGTCAACGAAATGTTCAGAATGGCCAGGAACTGGAAGTTTTTGATGAATTTTCAAAGAGTAAAAATTCTGATGAATTTGGTAGAGTGCATCTCTTAGTATTGCCAAGTAGTTTCTTTTCTCCCTTCCCCAAACTTGAATAGTAATTATTTTACTATCAAGATCAAACAACACTAGGGCTCTACATGAGCACGTTTCATTGTCAAAGACTACTTGATTCCTAGCTAACCATTGCCTTTCCTTTATATCTTCATTTCGAGCAATGACCAATCGATTGAATAAGGATTGCGCTAAAAAGTCATATTCCAAAACAAAATGTAAACACTCACTATTTGGGGTCTTGAATGCAGATTTTGACTCCTTTGGGAGGAGATCAGGGATTAGATATTGACTATTCCCTAATTCGTAAAGGAGTTCAAATTCGGCCATAATTTCTACTAAGTAACGTTGCTCCTCAGGATTATATTCGAATTCTTTTTCTGCCGGATCGTATTCCTCAACTTCTGAAACTTCGTGATTTAGTATAAAATTTAATTGACGTTCCTTTAAGATACCGTCTCGGACACTTTGAGTGTTCATGATCTTGTAGACGGCTACGGTGACCCAATGTGGATCTAGGACATAGAAATCTTTTAGTTTCAAAGCCTTAAAATGGAATACGATTCCTAAATCATGTAAAAACTGTAGGAGCGTATTTTGTTCGTTTGCGTTCTTTATTCCCTTGGCATTGCAGAGTTCGAGAAATTGAGCTCTACTCAAATAATTGCTTTTCTCGGTAGCTATTTCCAGTGATTTCTTAACTAACACCCAAGATTTAGCAACTTGCATTCCATAAAGTTCTGTATATGGAATCAATCTACCAATGGCCTTTTTCAATGATTTCAATCCATTACCTTCCTTACATGATATGCGAAAAAAGCGTTGAGATAAAAAAGGATACTTTTTATTCAAAGTACTTCTCTCCAAATCGTAGTTAGGATTCAAGTCAATCTTGTTGATTGCTACTAATGAAGGACTTCCGTCTCCATATCGACGAATATGCTGTAACCAATAATCTTTCTTACTATCATTTCGGCTATCAATTACATAAATATAAATGGCTCTTTTTGTGAGGAAGATTTGGTGTGATGCGTGCATAATTTCTTGCCCTCCGAAATCCCAGCCGTGAAGCACTACTTCCTCTAATTCATTCATATTTTGGAAATCAGGAAGTTCATTAAGTCTCATACGAGCAATATTTATGCCGTGAGTTTGTGATTCCTTAGGGTCAAACTCTTTGCCTTGTAACTGTTTTAGTAAAGAAGTTTTTCCAGATGCACCCTCTCCTACTAGAACCAATTTTAGCTCTCGTAAAGAAGCAGTACCTTCTCCTGCATTTTTACTTCTTTCTAATGACTCAAAGTATCCTAAAATAGCTTGATTCCCCTGTTTCACGATTTCAAGTGGTGGACTTGTTAGAGGATTCCCATTGAGGTTGATGCCAATTCTATAACCGGAGGTAGCTATCTTAACTCCTTTCTGAATTATCATTTTTAGAGAACTGATATCTTGAACTTTGTTGCTAGTCAAATCCAGATGTTTTAATTCAACTAGCTTATTAAGTGGACTTATGTTCTGGATTTTATTGTTGCTCAGGTCTAATAAATTAATGTTAGTTAATTGCGCTATTGCCTCAATGTCTCGGATCTTATTATTGCTGAGATCCAACATGTTTAAATTTGAGAGGTTCTTTACTGCAGAAATATGTTCAATTCGATTATTACTAAGTTTCAGAGAACTCAAATTAATAAGTTCTTTCAATGGCATTAAATCCTGTATATGATTGGAATGGATATTTAAACTTCTTAAATCCTTTAGCGATTCAATTGGTGCAATATCTTCGATTTGATTGGAGTGAAGGTCAAGGTGAATTAGGCTTTGAATACCTCGTAACGAATGGATGTCCTTTATTTTGTTTCCTCGCAGGTATAAGAAATTTAAGTCGACAAGTTGACCAAGAGTTTTGAGATCCTTAATTTCATTGTTACTAAGATCTAAATGTTTTAGATTAAGCAACCCACAAATCGGGCTTAGGTCTGATATTTGCCAGTTTTCCCCAAAACCGCCGCTAATAACAAGCCAAATTAAGTTAGTTAAAGAATCTATTTTCTTGTCAATTTTACTGATATGGTTCGGTTTACCATTATTTCTACTGTTTACCCAGATTTCTTGATTCCAGTCCCACCATTGATTGCTTAGTATTAAAGTATGAAGATGTTTCAAGGAAAATACCTCATCAGGGATTTCCATGAGGCCGCAATTTCCCAAGTCTAACTTACCTGAATTTTCCTGCTTTTCTTTTTCAATTAGTCTCAGAGCGTCCATATTTAAGCTGGTTTAATTGGGTTTTTGAAGATAGTGGTATCGCGGCCTTTTGTCAAGATCAACGAACTATCCTTTCGTTAAAAAAGAAATGATCCTGAAGTACAAGTTTATATTTAGAGAATGAAGAATCTCAAGATAAAGCTTTGACCTTAAGTAATCGTTGAGGAGATACTTACATATCCGGGCATTCTGAAATTGTGATGACTTTTCTCTATGGTCTGTTGTATAAATAATAGTTCCTTAGGACATCAATTCACCCCGCTCCCGCAACACCTTTGGCACAAAATAGAAGGTACCAAATGGAAGGATCGAAGCAACGAAAAGGATGAAGAGGGCTTTGAAGGGCCAGCTGTTTTGGATCGTGAGAGCGAGGGCCTGGAAGCAGTAGAGGACGAACAATAATCCATGGGCCATGCCGATGATTTGGTTGGGTTCGGGCATGTCGTAGTAGTATTTCAGGGGCATGGAAACGGCCAGGATCAGGATGAAGGAGATGCCTTCTAAAAAGGCGGTGATTCTGAATCGTCCGATAGGGGTACGCAGCATGAAATGGGTTTGGTTTGCTTTAGGTGTTGTAACTGATATGGGAAGGAAATGGATTCAGGAATATGAAAATCTTTAATAGTTTTAGATTAAATGTATTTCCGATTTTTTTTACGTCATTCCGGCGATCATTTTAGGTCTTAATAAATTTTATCGCGTACTAGCTTGATCTGCCGGAATCTCAAGCTGACTAGGTAGTTACTCCTTTTTTGAGATTCCGCAGGGCCGCCTGGCGGCACATCAACTTAAATGGCTTAAAGAATCGAAATACTGAATTGATGGCCGGAAGGACGATTTTTTTTGTGGCTTGATTAAACATATTAAGTTTTCTTCATTTTTTGTACCATTCTTCTTTCTTCTGGCCTGGCATTTGTAGGTTTATACTTGCATGTCTTTCGAAAGATTCACAACTCTGTTTTGTCCAAACAAACTTCAGGTGACATTGAGGCTCTCGAAATGTAGCTTAATCTTCTTTCTGGGGTTTTGTTCATCAATATGTTCCGCACAGCAAATCAGTCGTACTTTCCTGCCGGTGAATCCGAAAGCGGAAAAGGTGAAGGTATTGGCCAATGTGGAATCAACTTACCTGATCAAAACCAAATCGGACTTATCCATGGAGGTGATCGCCTTTGATGATGACCTCAAGGAATTGTGGGGGATTGGGATCACATTGAAATATCCGGTACTGCATGTTGCTGAAGTCTATAATGAAGGGCTTGCTTTACTGATGTCTAACACAAGAAGGCGCAAGTTTGTGCTGCTGGAAATAGAAGCAGAAAATGGTCATTATTCCTTTTCTGAATACAGCCTTTCTACGGCTTTTCAGGGGCTAGAATTGGCGAGGTTTCATGAAACTTATTGGGTTAGGGGCATGATCGGTGAAGAACCGGTGGCGTTTCGGCTAGACGATAACTCCCAAACGTTGAAAACACTGCCCGTGGGTTATGCCAATCCAATCTCCGGCATCTCACATTTTGCCTTTGACCCGATCAATGAAGAGCTGGACATGTTACTGGAAGTCAATGAAAATGGATACCAGGCCTACTTACTACGTTCCATTGATCTAAAAGGAGATATTACCAGGAACTTGTTGTTGAGTCATCCCAACAGACACATTACGGATCTGCGATTCAATAAAACGGAAAGCGGGAAACTTGAAGCCATCGGGGCGTTGGCAAAGAAAAAATTGGTGTTGGGATTGGCTCATTTCGTAAAGGACGCGAGTGGCCTTTCAATAAAAGAATGGGCATGGAAAGATTTTCAAGGGCTGGACGAAACGCTAGTCTTGGAAAACGAAGCAATCACCTCTAAATCGTCCAAAGGCTTAAAATCTCTGGAAGCGGAAATTGATGATGTTTCTTTCATGCCGGATGGTGAAGTGATTGTCTCACTCGAAACTTTTGAGAAGGACTATGAAGTACGCGGGTTGCTGCAACGTGAATCAGATGAACAATCCATGGTCGATCAAATTGACCTCAATCGCTACGGAAGGCGGGATTTTGATACCAATGAAACCACGCTCAATGACCGTGTGGATAATTTTTCGAATACGGAAGCAGCCACTTACCGATTTCGAGATGTGATCATCGATCGCCTGCAGGAACAGGGTAACCGACACAGCCAAACGACGATCTTAAAGGTGACCGAAGATGGCAATACTGGAATTCATATGAAAATGCCTCCGAAAGTGAATTCCAATTTCAGTATTCCTGAACAGAATCAGGTCTTGCAATCCTATTGGCTGGCAGATGAACAAGGCATGAAACAGATCAGCGTACTTAATGAGCCGGAGTTATCGAATTATGACATGAGTTTGGGACTTTATCTGCAACGGATCAACCACCAGGAATTCCTGAATTACGGCTTTCTTTTACAGGATAAGGTGTTTTACCTGATGATTCAACGGCTCGACTTTGCGGAAAGCAGCAACTGAACGTCTTCCCTTGCTGGCAATGGCGGATTAGTATTGATCAGTTCACCGGATTTGTCAAAAAAGCAGTAAAATGGCAGCACATTCGAAAACAAATCAGCCAGTAACTCCGAATCGAATTCAAAACTCATACGTTCGTGCATCACCCCTTTGATGTTGAGTTGATAAACTTCTCTGGCCAACTGCCATTTTTCATCCGTATCATCAATCGAAACCAATAGCAGCTGTGCTTTATCTCGCTTCAGCCTTTTGGCCAGCCACTTGTGAGGCTCTACATCAAAATGATTGGGGTGATTTCTCCCCGACCAAATCACCACATAGGTCGGTGTATCCTTGTATTTGGCAATTATCGACTGAAAGGCATCTGAGCTGATGATGGACTTACCCCCTTCTTCAATCGTATTGAACAGGGCAAATTGCTTCCTTAAGTCTAGTTTCCTGGACAGATCTGAAATGATCTTGTCCTCAATCTTGGTGGCCTGCAGGATATTGTAATTGTCCCAAAAGGTGGAATCATAATCGACATTCACCAAATCTTCCGCAGTGGGTTGCAAGCCTCCTTTTTCCTTCTCAGGATTAGGCAAGATGTTGTTGGTGATCAGTTCGATATGCGACGTATGCACAATCGAATCGATGGTCCGACCCAGGGTATCATAAGAAAGTTTTAAGGCATACACATCTGCACTTGATCGGTCCAGGAAATATTTGTCCTGATGCTTTTTATAGAAAGTGATCCGATCCAATTGAACATCGGTACTGTCACTGATGGTTTTTCTTCCCGTCAATTCGCTAAAATCTATGCGCAAGAACGCAAGGCTTTTGGCAGCGATGTAAAGTCTCCCGTGAAAAGCCTTTCTCTTCAGGTCCCTGGGCGTATCAAAATCGACTACATACACGACCTGATTATTAAAAGAGGTTGTATCCGTCAATTGATATTTCGTATTGAGCGCCAATAAAGGATTGCTGTATTCATATGAAGTCAAGTCACCAGTCAGTAAGTAATTCAATGAAATGGGAGGGTGAGAAAGCCGGGCATTTTGTGTGAAGTCAAAACTTCTTCGCAGTTGCGAAATTTCAAAGCCCAGGTTTTCCTGAGGGATGTAAGCTTTGTATGGATCTTTCCCGGAGCGTGTAATATCAAGGGCCGATTCAATCAAACGAACATAATTGTCATTTTCCGCGCAGTAATGTCGATAAAATGCGGGCAAATGAATGGCTTCATCAGAATAGTTCTTCGGAATTCTACGAAGTGCTCGTTTCACCAATCTTCGGGCCTGATTCAGCTCCTTCTTTTTTGGTTTATCCGCGGAAACCACCACACCGTCCAGAGCCGTCGTTACAGGTGCTAAGTTGATCCTTTGACGATCTGATGGGATTTTCGCGACGGCAAGGGTAATTGATTCATACCCAATACAAGAAATCCTTATGTTCGCAGGAAGTGCCGATGCTGGAATCTTCAATTCAAATTGTCCGTCCAGATTAGCACTGGTCCCAACAGCTGTTCCATCAAAGGTGACATGAGCATAAGGAATTGCCGTTTTCGTAACCTGATCAACCACAATTCCCAAGAAAACGGATCGCTTCTGAGCTATTGTAAAGTGCCCGATACCCATTAGCAATAGCATCACACTGATACGATTCATGAGCAGGATTCGTATGGTTTTGGGGATGATCAAAACAGAAATGAGTGCTTGTATTATAACAACACAAAAGGACTCAATCTTAACACTATTTTAAAGAGCAATCAACTGATATTTTTACGTTTTGATACAAATTTCCTGCGATTAGGAGAAATGCTCGATCAATGACATGAAAGTATACGACAACATCATCATCGGCGGAGGCCAGGCAGCTTTGTCAGTTGCTTATTTTTTCCGGCGCTATAAGCTTGATTATCTGATCCTCGACAATCAGGTGGCTGCAGGTGGCTCATGGTTACAAACCTGGGACAGTTTGTCTTTATTTTCACCGACTACTTTCAGCTCTCTGTCCGGATGGATGATGCCCAAAGGAGAACACGATTACCCTACGAAGGAGGACTTCATTGCGTATCTCCGTGCCTATGAAGATCGGTACAAAATGCCGATCCAGCGACCAGTTCAGGTCCAACATGTCAACAAAAAGGACCAGCTTTTTGAGGTGCATACCAATGTCGGTTCTTACTCCTGTAAAACGTTGGTCAGTGCCACGGGGAGCAGCAACAATCCACACATTCCGAAATATGCGGGGTATGAACTATTTGAAGGCCAGCAGTTGCATTCTTACGATTATCGCAATTCCAAAGAGTTACCAGGGAAAAAGACCTTGATCATTGGAGGTGGCAATTCCGGGGCTCAGATCCTGGCCGAAGTTTCCAAAGTTGCTGATACACAATGGGTGACATTGGAAGCTCCAAAATTCCTTCCGGATGATGTGGATGGTCGGGTGCTTTTTCATGAAGCCACCAATAAATTTTTCAACAAATCCTCCGAAAAGCCGGTCAACTACTCCCTTGGAGATATTGTGATGGTCCCAAGTGTGAAAGAGGCGCGCCAAAGGGATGTACTTCATGCACGAAGGCCTTTTAAATCCTTCTTCGAAAAAGGTGTGATCTGGGAAGACGGAACCAAAGAACTATTCGATACGGTCATTTGGTGTACAGGCTTCAAACCTGATTTTGTTCACCTACAGAGTTTAGATGTCGTTGAAAATGGCCGAATTCCAACCCAATTCACCCGATCTAAAAAGGAGCCTAACCTATGGCTGGTGGGCTACGGTAGTTGGACGGGTTTTGCTTCTGCCACCATTTACGGAGTAGGTAAAACAGCCAAGCAAACGGCCATGAAAATTAATGAGGCTTTGCAGGAGGGGTAGAAAGGTTTAAAGTATTTGTAAACTAACACCTTAACTCTCCATTGCTGATAAGTTAAGCCATAAAATTATCCGTCATTCTCGCGTAGGCGGGGTACCGGACCAGGGAATCTCAAGCATAGAAGTGCTAAATGATGTCTTGTCCTAAAATAGGTTTACACAATTGTGATAAACTAAAATGGATGAAAACAAGAATGGAAGAATTCGCCATGGAGGAGAGATAAGTATAGCTGAACGCCACAAAATGATTCAGGAATATCTCGCTGGCGGTGTTACCAAAAAAGAGATTTGGTACAAATACACAGGCAAGCCCGAGGAGCACGGAGCTATACTAAAATGGATGAGAATGTATGGCTATATCGACGATGAGCCTAAAAGAAGACCTATCTTTAGTCAACCGATCAATTATATGACTATGGGTGGCCCTGAAGATTTAGATAAGTCGGAAATGCTTGCCAGAATTAAGCAGTTGGAGAAGCAACTTGAAGATTCAAAGCTGAGAGAAGAAGGCTATAGGTCGATGATTGAATTAGCAGAAAGGACCTTCAAAATACCCATCAGAAAAAAGTCCGATACCAAATAATCAGTTCATTAAAAGAAAGACATACTCGTGTTTCCCTGGGACGATTGTGTCAATTATTTGGTGTGACCAGGCAATCCTATTATCAATACTACTGGCAACAAGAGACGACTTCATTTGAAGAAGAATTGATTATTAGAGAGGTTCTCAGAATCCGTCAAGTTCATCGTAGAATGGGCGGCAGGAAGCTCTATGAATTACTGGAGCCGTTCATGCTAGAGCATCAGATTAAAATGGGCAGAGATGCATTATTTAACGTCTTAGCTGCTCATAATCTGTTAGTTAAGCGAAGAAAGCGGCGAGTCTTTACGACTCAATCTTTCCATTGGCTCCGCAAGTATCCAAACCACATCAGAGACTTTATACCTAGAGCTTCCAATCAACTTTGGGTGAGTGATATCACTTATTGGAAGATTGAGGCTGGGTATTTGTATATCAGCCTGATCACTGATGCATACTCAAGAAAGATCGTTGGATATCAAGTTGCTGAGACATTAGAATCAGTAGAAACACTTCATGCCTTGAAGATGGCTCTTGATAATAATAAAGGGTCAATAGATCAGCTGATTCATCATTCAGATAGAGGTATTCAATACTGCTCAGGAGTATATGTTTCTCTACTTAAGAAGCATGGCATTATGATATCTATGACTGAAAACGGAGATCCTTTGGAGAATGCGATCGCAGAAAGAATAAATGGTATTATCAAGAATGAATATCTGGATGGCTATGAAGTCAATACACTAAATGTAGCTAAACAGCTCTTGGATCGTGTCATAGAAGTCTACAATAATGAACGACCACATATGAGCCTTGGGAATCTAACTCCCAACCAGGTTCATGATAACCCTTCGATAAACGTTGAAAACATTTGGAAAAAAAGACGAACTGTAAACCTTATTCAGGACTATCGAAAATTGTAAATTACTGATAGGACTATATGTAAAACCTGTAAACTTATATCAGGACGAGACATGATATTGAGATTCCCGCCGCTCCCGGCCGGGAACAGGCCGGGAATGACGCTTAACTTAACAAGCTTCTTCTTTATGGGGTGAATTTGAGCTCTTATTATTAGTATCTCCTTTGACATTCTAATTAACAATCTTTTCTAGGATTCTATTTAATGATTGTTAATTACACCGCCTCCGCAGAAAAGGTCATCGCATTTTTAACCGTATTTACGGAAATGCATCCTTGTTCCGACATTTTCAGGAGCTTTTCAAATGCACCCGGATCACTGCAACTTTCGTAAGTGACTTCTAATTTCACATCCGTGAAACGTTTAGGCAAATCCTCACTCACGGTAGCAATCACCTGAACCTTGAGCCCTGCTACTGTCACGTCTCTGGCCTGCGCCGCCGCAAAGAAGGTACTGCAAAAGCAACCTGCAATTCCGGTCAATAGGTATTGGCCACCCATCAGTCCGGCACCTCCCCCACCTTTCGCCACTGGTCGATCGATGATGACCTCAAATTGATCGTGTAATAACTTCATTGAAGTGGCTGCATGTTGTTCCAGGGTAATTTTAATCTGTTCCATGTATGAAGTGTGAATGTAAATCGTAGATAAAGTAAGCCCGACGCTTTTTGCAGAACAAAAGAAGCTTCGGCGAATGGCTCAGAATGCCTGCCACCTTACACAACCAGATGATTTTTAAGGTTTGTGATACGCTCACAACCCAATTGTTCCATGATTTGTTGTAGTTGTTTCTTCAACAGGTGAATGGTATGGCTTCCACCTTCCTTTCCAACCGCAGCTAAACCATACATGAAGGACCTGCCAAGAAACGTGAAATCAGCTCCGGCGGCCAAACAGCAAGCGATATCCGGGCCTGTCCGAATGCCACTGTCCATCATAATGGTCAATTTACCCGAATAACTTTTTGCAATGGACTTCATGGCTTCCACCGCAGATTGACCGTGATCCAGCTGACGCCCACCATGATTGGACACTATCACACCATCTAATCCTATCGACAAACATTTAGCAACATCCTCCTCACTGGCGACTCCTTTCAAAACCAGCTTTCCAGGCCATAAATCGCGCAATGCTTTCAGTCGGTCTTGACTCAGCCGGCCATCAAAGGTTTTATTCATGAATTGGCCCAGATGTTTGAGGCTGGTTCTTTTGGGAATGTATGGACGCAACGTCTCGAAAAAGGGAGCTCCCGTTTTCAATGTTTGTAGTACCCAATTCGGATGAGTCATCATCTGCCAGATATTGTTCAGGGTCATGCGAGGAGGTAGCGATAGGCCATTTTTGATCTCCCTGGGTCGATACCCAAAAGCAGGTGTATCTGCTAAAATGACAAGGGTCTGATATTGTGCGGTTTGCGCCCTTCTCAGCAGATCGTTTCGCAACTTTTCTTCTGCTGGATGATAAAGCTGAAACCAGGCCTTCCCTTCCGTGATCTCGCTTACCTTTTCCAGACTTGCGGTTCCTACCGTACTGAGAATGAACGGAAGATTATGTTCAAAAGCCGCTTTTGCGAGGATTTCCGTCGCACCAGGCCACATCATTCCCTGCAAACCTATCGGAGACACGCCAAAAGGCACACTGTAGGTATGCCCAAATAATTCGGTTTCCAGTGTCGATCCTTTAAAGTCACGCAGGTAATAAGGCTTCAATTGAATGTCACGGATATCCGATGTATTTCGCTGCAGGTTAATGTCCGAATTACACCCATGATCCAAATACTCAAACGCAAACCTCGGAATACGCTTTCGAGCCTTTTCTCGAAGGAAGGAGATGTCTGGGTATTTCGGGTTGATGGAGTCTTTCATGGGATGAATATCGCCATGAGGAAGTTAGTCATTATTGTTGTTTTGAGTGGTCAAGTCTTTTGAAACATTGCGCTCTCATGGATAGAAGAAGTCTTAAATCTAGGGCTCGATGTTTTTTTGATCCGGCATTCCTTGATTTAGAGTGCCCACAAACAAAAAATCCCGGCTTTCACCAGGATTTCTTGTACCTCCGGCGGGACTTGAACCCGCACGACCTTTAAGGGTCACGGGATTTTAAGTCCCGCGTGTCTACCAATTCCACCACAGAGGCATTATATCTGAAAGTCCTTCTTCTAAGAACTTATTGCTATCAAAAGAAATATGCCGCGCGAGGCGGCATACTCATATTAGTCCTTTCGAGCGGGAGACGGGATTCGAACCCGCGACCCCAACCTTGGCAAGGTTGTGCTCTACCAGCTGAGCTACTCTCGCTTTAGGATTTTGGCTTTCTACTACTTCAATCGGTTGACCGTCCGATTTTATTTGAAGTGGCTTTCAGCCTGTTCCTTTTTTCAAAGGGACTGCAAATTTATATCAACAGGTTACAATTCCAACAAACTCGCGCACAAAAAATCACACTCTTTTTCAAAGGAATACATGAACACTATCGGTACAAATCCTTAATTGATCGATATTTACCATTCGAATCCCTGCTAAGAAATGAGAACCGACCTAATCGCCCTGTTGCTGACCGTCGTAGCTTGTGGGCCTACACTCAAAGACCTGCCCTTAAGCTCCAGGTTTTCTGAAAAAGAAATCATTGGTCAATCCAATGATGCCAGACTCCAGGAAGCCAGCGGACTTGCAGTTTCATTCAAAAACCCCGGCCACCTCTGGACGCATAATGACAGTGGCGGTAAACCGGAATTGTACCTCATCAATGAAAAAGGAGACGTGGCCATGACGGCTCGCCTGAAAGGTGCAAAAAACCGAGATTGGGAAGATATCGCCATCTCCCGCGATGGATCAGGGTATGTCTTCATCGGTGAAATCGGTGATAACAATGCCGTTCACGAATCCCTGACTATTTACCGGATTGTAGAACCCGCTATAGACAGCACCAATAAAAAAAAGGTGAATTATGACCAAATGACCATCCAATATGAGGAAGGTGCCCGGGATGCTGAGACCCTGATGGTCGATCCATTTACTAAAAATTTGATTTTGCTCACCAAAAGAGAAGATAACATCCTGGTGTACTCCTTTGCTTTTGAAGCTGGAACATCTAAAGTAATCGCTTCAAAAGGAACGATGCCGCTCACGTGGCTTACCGCCGGAGACATCAACGCCAAGGGAGACATACTCATCAAAAATTACAATCAGGTTTTCTATCTTGAGAACAAAAACAAAACTCCAATCGTGGAACTCCTGCTCAATGGAAAGCCAGAATTGATCGACTATGAAGTCGAAAAACAAGGTGAAGCCTTGACGTGGAGTCTTGAAGGCAACAGTTTTTTCTTATTGAGTGAGTGGAATGATGATCAGCCTCAACCACTTTATCGATACTACTAGCATGATCAAGCACTGTCAACATAACTAAGCAATTATGGTCCATTTACTTAGAAATGGAACATTCATCGCTCCATTTTACGTCTTCATCAAATGCCCTGAATCTCATACCTCCGGAGTTCTTAATGCACTAAAGTTGTCCGAATGGAAGTTGTCTGATGGGCCACTTGGCCAGTCTTTTCATAAGGATCATCGTCATTTTTATCTCGCACGGTCTAAAGAATGGCTTCACCTGATGGATGATGGTTATTACACCTTGTGGAACGACCAGAACTTTAGAGAAAGGATTCCCAAATTAAGTCGGCACTTCCCAATTTTCGCTTGTTGGGTAGGTGATACGGAAGACTCCTTTGGTTTTCAGCTTTTTCTTAAAGAAAAGCTAGTGCGAGAGTACATCGTAGAAGACCCTGATTTCAATAGGATATTGACCGCTCGTTACCAGGGAAAACGACTTTCGATTGAAAAAAGGGCCTTGAAACAAAAAGACGCAGAAGACAAAATAATTGCAATGGCCAAAGGGCTTGGCGTGAATGTGGAGCATAATCCGGACGAAATCAGGGCTTATTTTAAGAAGATTGGTGGTTGAATTCAGTACGTGGATAAACGCGTAAATGAGATACCGGTCTTTTTTCAGCTTATTCGGAATTTAAGCTGAAAAAAACCCTGACCGGGCGTCCGGCATGGACGCGCTTATCAGCAAATTTTGAATTGTCAAATTGACTGAGTGTCCCCGAGGCTCTCGAAGTGTGACAATTACTTCCCTTTCAAAATATCCTTAAGCTTATTCAATTTGAGTAAGGCCTCAACCGGAGAAATGGTATTGATGTCAATCTCTCCTAAAGCTTTGACGAGTTCTTCAAATTTTGGATCGGCTTCAAAAAGGTTGAGTTGGAACTGACTGCTGGGAATATCCTCGATCTTTTTCTGGTCTCCTTTTGGGAGTTTTTCCTTTTCCAGATAATGAAGGATCTCATTGGAGCGGATCACCACTTCATTGGGCATCCCTGCCATCTGGGCTACATGGATACCAAAGCTGTGCTCGCTTCCGCCCTCTACCAGTTTTCTTAAGAAGACCACTTTATTTTCCAGCTCCTTCACGGACACATTGAAATTCTTGACCCTTGGCATTTCTTTGGCCAGGTCATTCAATTCATGATAATGGGTTGCGAAAAGGGTCTTGGCCTTGTATTTTGGATGGTTGTGCAAATGTTCGACAATGGACCAGGCGATGGAAATCCCGTCGTAAGTACTCGTACCTCGACCGATCTCATCCATGATCACCAGGCTGTTTTCGCTCAAATTGTTGAGGATACTAGCAGTCTCCGTCATTTCAACCATGAAAGTAGATTCACCTCGAGAAAGATTATCCGAGGCTCCAACCCGGGTAAATATTTTATCAACAATGCCGACTTTGGCGTATCCAGCTGGCACGAAACAGCCGACTTGAGCCATCAACGCGATCAATGCTGTTTGACGAAGCAGCGCTGACTTACCTGCCATGTTGGGTCCGGTAATGATGATCACCTGCTGAGATTCACTGTCCAAATACACATCATTAGGTACATAGGACTCACCGTGAGGAAGCGACTTCTCAATGACCGGGTGACGACCTTGCTTGATGTCAAGCACCGATTCATTGGATAACGAAGGCTTTACATAATGATTTTGCTTGGCCAGAGAGGCAAAATTGCTCAGACAATCAAGGGTAGCCAGTACTTGCGCATTCTGCTGGACGGGATTGATGAACTCGGAAGCATGTGCCACCAATTCATTGTACAATTTGGTCTCAATGACCAGAATCCGATCCTCCGCATTGAGGATCTTTTCTTCATATGTCTTGAGTTCATCCGTGATGTATCTCTCCGCATTGACCAGCGTCTGTTTTCGGATCCACTCCGGCGGCACCTTGTCTTTGTGCGAATTAGTTACCTCTAAATAGTACCCAAAGACTTTATTATAGGCGATCTTCAACGAGGAAATGCCTGTCTTCTCCATCTCTCGCTCCTTGATCTGAAGGAGATAATCCTTTCCGGAGTGAGAAATTTTTCGCAGCTCATCCAACTCATCATTGATTCCATCCTGGATCAGCCCACCCTGATTGACCAGCATCGGCGCATCTTCTTTGAGTTTTTCGTCAATTTCATTGGTCAACGTCTCGCACAAATTGAGCTGATCTGCAATCCGATGGAATACCTTGGTTTCCGAAGCACGCAATGCCTCTAAAATAGGAGCAATACTTTTCAAGCTTTTCTTCAGCTGGAGCATTTCCCGTGGATTGATCCTCGCTGTAGCCACTTTGGAAATTAACCTTTCCAGGTCAGCCATTTGTTTGAGTTGCTCTACGATCTTTTCCAGCAATTCTTCTTCATCGAGTAGTGCCTCTACCGTGTTTAGTCGGCCTTCAATCTGTTCGCGGTTCTTCAACGGCAACACCAGCCACCTCCTCAATAAACGGCTACCCATGGCTGTAACAACCTGATCGAGGATATCAATCAGCGCGGTTCCATCGGGTTGATTAGATTGCACCAGTTCCAGGTTGCGAACGGTGAACTTGTCCAACCACATGTATTTGTCCTCCTCTAATCGTGAGATCGAAGTGATATGTCCTACTTCTTTGTGCTCCGTGGCATCCAAATAATGCAAAATTGCCCCGGCAGCAATGATCGCATTCGATAGTTCCTCAATGCCAAAGCCTTTCAAAGAATTGGTTTTGAAGTGTTGGATCAGCTTTTCGTATCCGAAATCGTAGGTATAAATCCAGTCGTCCAGTGCCAGGTCATTGTAATGATCGCCAAAGGCAGCATCGTAATGGTCCCGCTCGGCTTTTGAATAAATGATCTCGGCGGGTTGAAACCCCTGGATCATCTTATCCAGATAGGGCTTATCCCCTTCGGTGACGAAAAACTCCCCCGTCGAAAGGTCCAGAAAAGCGATTCCTACACCATCTCGGGTATAGTGAATAGAAGCGAGGTAATTGTTTCTTTTTTGCTCCAGTACATTGTCATTCATGGACAAGCCTGGCGTAACCAACTCCGTAACCCCTCTTTTTACAATCCCCTTCACCGTTTTGGGGTCCTCCAACTGATCACAGATGGCTACCCGATGACCCGCACGAACCAATCGGGGCAAGTAGGAATCCAGGGAATGATGCGGGAATCCTGCCAGGGCTACCTCAGAAGCAGAACCATTCGACCTTTTCGTCAGAATAATATCCAGCACCTTGCTGGCAGTAACCGCATCGTCGGCAAACGTCTCATAAAAGTCGCCTACTCGAAACAACAATAGTGCTCCGGGGTACTTTGCCTTAATGGCATTGTACTGCTTCATTAAGGGAGTTTCCTTGGCTTTGGCTTTGGTCTTTGCCATCAGTAGGTCAGTGGTGGTTTATTGCAAAATGGATGATCAGCAATATTAACCTGTTTGGAGATCAAAAAAGAGGATCTGCCCCAATGGAATTGATGTGTTATGGGAATTTATTTCTTACCCCGCTTTTCTAAGAATAGTAGATGAGAATAAAATTCTTTTTCTCCAAAGATGATGGGTGCCTTTAACTGTTAATTAACCTTAAACGCATATCCAAGCATAATTTTTTTCTGTTTTTCTGTACTTCTCTGGTGTTTTATTACAAAAACGGCTAAATGCTAGTAAAAATCCATGTCATTCTTTGGTCTCTTAGAGAAAATCGATAATCTTCCTTTTTTTTAATTGCCGCCTGGCAAATTCATTTTTTCAACAAACTCAAAATTTCCAAACCATGAAGAAAATTTACTGGCAATTCAGTTGGGTCTTTCTGCTGCTCCTTTCGGTGCAAGTAGCGTGGGCTCAAACGACCGTATCCGGTCGGGTAACGGATAAAAATACCGGTGACGGACTCCCGGGTGTTACCGTGATCGTGAAAGGAACCACCGTAGGAACAACTACTACGGTCAGCGGAGATTACAGCATCAGTGTGCCATCAGGCTCAGACATATTAGTATTCTCTTTCATCGGCTTTGCCGCGCAAGAAAAGGAAATAACCGGAGGAACACTGGACGTTCAACTTTCTGAAGACGTAACGAACCTTGAAGAGGTGGTAGTCACGGGTCTTGCTTCCAACATCAAACGTTCCAATCTTGCGAACAATGTTTCCACTGTAAATGCTAAAGCGCTGACAGGAACCACGACCGGTGCCACCCTGGATGGGGCACTTTATGGCAAAATGACCGGGGTGAACATTAACTCAGCAGGTGGTGCTCCCGGAGGACAAACCGCTATGAGGCTGAGAGGAATATCTTCACTTTCCGGCAACAACCAGCCGTTGTTTATCGTGGATGGGGTTTACATCAGCAACACCCAACTGACTAATGGTTCTTCTGTGGCTTCTGGTGCCAATGCCGGCAGAGAAGAAGGTGGGTCGAACCGGGTTTCTGACATTAATCCTGAGGACATTGAAAGCATTGAAATCCTTAAGGGCGCTTCCGCTGCAGCCATTTATGGGACGCGTGCTAATGCCGGGGTTGTGATCATCAATACGAAGCGAGGTACCGATGGTAAAACTCAAATTCGATTCGATCAGGATTTTGGTTTCAATACGATACAAAACTTCGCTGGAAGAAGAACCTTTACTGAGGAGACAGTTGCAGCTCAGTTTGGTGCCGGAGAAGTGGCCAACTTCCGAGCTGCACAGCAAGCTGGGCGTATTTTCAACTACGAAGAGGAGCTGTATGGTGAAGAAGGGTTCATTTCTGATTCCAGGCTCTCTATTTCTGGAGGAAATGACAAAACCAAGTTCTACTTCAATACCAGCCGTCGCGATGAAGATGGCATCATGAAAAGAACTGGCTACGATCGAACTTCCATTCGATTGAACCTGGATCACAAAATCTCAGATGATCTGAAGATTGGATTTTCTTCCAACTACGTGAATAGTACTGCCGCACGAGGACCTGTAGGTAATGAAAACAATGGTGGATTCAGTGTTGGTTACAACCTGGCACTGGTTACTGCCGATTGGGAAGACCTCTTCCCCGATGAAAACGGCAACTATCCTGATGGTCGTTTTGCCGCAACAAACATCATTTTCAACAGGGATCGAATCGACAATGATGAGGAAGTGAATCGATTGTTGCAGGGTGTCAAAGTGGATTATAATCTGCTACGTCGAGATAACTTACAAGTGAAACTGGTCGCCAATGGAGGTCTGGACTTCTTCCTTGCCAAAACCTTCGTTTACATTCCGGAAACGCACCAGGTGCAGCGAAGCACGACCAATGGATTCATCAGTGCAGGGCGAAACAATTCTTTGCAGTACAATTATCAGGCCTTTGCGGTGGTGGACTTCTTTACCGCGAACAACATCAGTCTGAATGGTCAGTTTGGTATCTCTTACCTGAATTTCGAAAGTGATGAGACCATCAACCAAACCACACAATTAGTGCCTACCCAAACCAACTCGGGTCAGGGTAATGCTTTTAGTACTTTCCAGCGACTCACAGCTGAAGAAGAATTCGGGATCATCGGTCAGGGACAATTCAACTGGGACGACCGTGTAATTGCTACAGCTGGTATTCGTTTTGATAAATCGAGCCTGAATGGAGATCCAAATAAATATTTTGCATTCCCCAGAGCATCGGTTGCGGTAAATGTCGCCAATTTCGATTTCTGGAGTGTGAGCGCGATGAACTTACTGAAAGTTCGTCTGGCTTATGGTGAAACAGGAAGTAGTGCTCGATTCGGATCTTTATTCACTCCTCTTGGGGCAACCTCTGTTGGCGGCGTACTGGGCCTTAGCTTACCGAATGTTGGCCAGAATGGATTTGCAGCACAGCTTGGTGACACTAACCTGGAGCCTGAAACTTCTCAGGAAATTGAGTACGGGATCGACATGGCGTTCCTTGACGGACGTTTCGGACTTGAATTCACCGGTTATCAAAGGGACGTCAAAAACCTGATCTATCCTTTCTCGTCCATTCCATTGTCTTCAGGGTTCTCCAATCAGATCCGGACTGATTTCGATCTGAGAAATCGTGGAATTGAGATCGCTTTGAATGCCAACCCAGTAACCAATTCGTTCCTGAACTGGAATACAACCGTAAGTTGGTGGTACAATGAAGCACAGGTTGACCGACTGGGCATTGGAGAATTCCAGCCTTCCGGTGAAGGATTTAGCCTGACGTTTGGTAGCTCATTTATTCGTGAAGGAGAAACAGCGACCTCTCTAGCTGCAAATATCGGTGGAGTACCTACCATCATCGGCGATGCCGCTCCTGATTTCCAAATGAGCTGGTTCAATGAATTGACCATCGCTAAAAATTTCAACTTGTCCTTCTTGTGGCACTGGAAAGAAGGTGGCGACGTACTGAACCTGACCAAACTGCTGTCTGACTTTGGTGGGGTCACTCCTGATCTGGATGATCCGGATGTAGTGGCCAACCCACGTTTCGCAACGGATGGTGCTCGTGCTTACATCGAAGATGGTACTTACATTCGATTGAGAGAGATCGGATTATATTACAACATTCCTTTGGTCAATGCGGGTCCGCTGCAGCAAGCAAGAATCGGTGTATCCGGAAAAAACATCCTGACCATCACTGATTACACGAGCTACGATCCTGAAACGTCGGCATTTGGTCCTTCAGGACTGTCTCAGGGAATTGAAGTTACTCCCTTCCCAAGTGCCAAGCAGTTTTACCTTCACTTAGGTGTCAGATTCTAAATATTGACTAAAGATGAAAAAATTATCATTAATCACTCTATTAAGTCTGGTCTTCATTTTCTCAGGATGTGAGATCGACGAAGTTCCGAATCCTAACGGACCGAACCTATTCGATTTTCTAGGCAACCCAAGTCAGCAGGACATTGACCTGTTGGTGGCAGGACTGGAAGCTCGTGCCCGGGACGGTGTTGGAGGATTCATTACCGCAACAGGGACTATCTCCAGGGAGTTGTACTTTTTCAACTCATCGGACCCTACAACTACGGAAACCTTGCCCGGAAAAGACGGAGCTACCCTAAATGGGTCTGAGCCGCAACTTACAGGTACCATGTTTGCTCGCTATCAGGCAGTCAAGAGTGCCGAGTTCATCCTTGATGCGGTGGAAGTAACCAGTGCCGTTCTAACCGAAGCTCAACGGGATGGTTATCGTGGTGTTGCCAATACGTTCAAAGGTCTCATGCTCCTGGATGTCCTGGATCTGTTGAATTCTAACGGCGTTCGTGTAGATGTTCGCGACCCTGAAAACCTGGGACCTTATTTGTCCCGAACGGAAGGTTTCGCAGCTATTCGATCCATCCTAGATGAAGGATTTAATCAGTTACAAGGTGGTGAATTCTTGTTCCAGCTTTCTTCAGGATTCGCTGGCTTTGATACTCCAGCCACTTTTGCACAATTCAATCGTGCGGTAGCTGCCCGAGTTGCGATCCATCAGGGAGACTATGCGGGTGCCCTGAGCCTGGTACAGGCTTCTTTTTTGGATATCGCCGGTGACTTGACCGTAGGTCCTAAGCGCGTTTATGGCAATAGCGGTTTTGAAGTGCAGAACCCGATCTTCAAAGCCCCTCAACAAAGTGGAGATCAGTTTATTGTAAACAATCGAATGATTTCGGACATTCAGGCCGGAGATACCCGTATCAGTAAGTTTCGAATGAGAAATGATCCGGTGGGAAGAGATGGTCTGAATGGCACGCATGAGATTGCCCTTTATGCTACAGCGACTTCTCCGAAGGACCATATCCGAAACGAGGAACTGGTACTGATCTACGCTGAAGCCAATATCCAGCAAGGCAATTTTGCTGATGCCATCACAGCATTGAATGCCATTCGTAATGCTTACGGTCTGGGGGATTATGCAGGTGCCGGTGCAGAAGCCGATCTGATCGATGAGATGCTGTACAACAGAACGTATTCATTGTGGGCAGAAGGCCATGCGATGTTTGACCTGAGGAGATATGGTCGATTAAATGACACCTTCTTGCCAAATGACAGAGCGGGAGACATCATCCACACGGAGTTCCCAATTCCTCCTTTTGAACAATAATCATACTATTACATAATTTAAAAAGCGGTGCCAGGAGGTACCGCTTTTTTTGCGTTCAAAACCTAAAGATTATTTCAAGGAATCTGATCTGGAATATTATCTCCTGTGGCAGATACCGGCACTAAGACCAATATATCCAGCACTACCAAATATCATTAGAAGCCTACCTTATCAGCTGACTGGTTTACTGATCAACAGCAGATATCATAATTTCGCAAGGTGAGAAAACTGAAAAACGAAGAGCTGGGCCGCCTATCAGTAGAGGAATTCAAAGCCGCCAAAAAACTCAATGCCTGCCTGGTACTGGATAACATCCGCAGTATGAACAACATTGGGTCTGCGTTCCGAACCGGTGACGCCTTCCGCATCGAAAAGATCTACCTGACGGGGATTTCTGCCACACCTCCCCACCGAGATATCCACAAAACAGCCCTCGGTGCAACCGACTCAGTAGACTGGGAACATGTAAAGGATACACTCGAATTGATCAAACGCCTTCGAGAAGAAGGATATCAGATCGTTGCACTGGAACAGGCCGAAAACAGCATGACTTTGGAGGCATTTGAGCCTGATCCAGACAAGAAATATGCCATCGTTTTTGGTAACGAAGTATTCGGGGTAGATCAGGAAGTAGTTTCTCAATCAGACATTTGTGTCGAAATTCCACAGTTCGGGACCAAGCATTCACTCAACATCTCGGTAAGCATTGGCGTCATTCTTTGGGATTTTTTCTCAAAAATAAAGCCTTCATTTACAGATAGTTAGGGCCCTTTCTCCTTATTAAGCAAAGTTTTTTCACGTCGTTCCCTTTCAAAACCGGGAATACTTCAAGACTTACAAGTCTTCTAGTTAGGGAAGGTACAATCACGCTGTTAACAATTGTACTTTATGAATTAAAAATATAACTTTAGATAGCTTAATAAATAAACTTGCCGTATTATGAATCGATTACTCAAAGCGGGTGTATTCGCCATTTTCACCTTGCTTGTTATCCACGCACAGTCTCAAAACATTCTTTTAGTTGACAATAGCGCCGGTGCCCCAGGTGGCACTCATGTGTATGCATCGATATCTGATGCACTTTCAGCCGCAGTGGCCGGAGATATTATCCATGTGAAACCTAGCACGGTTTCCTACGGAGACTTTACCATTACCACAAACGACATTTCTATTTTCGGAGTGGGCTTTAATCCTTCCAAGGATGTGCCCACTTTGTCCATTTTTGGAACTGTCAATGTCCAAACAGACAATGTTCGCTTAGCCGGCTTGCAAATCACAACGCTTAATGCTGCTGAAAGTCTTTCCGGAACAATTGCTTTTGATGGATTGACGATCGATGGTTGCAACATACAATCCATTGATATAGGCGATGGTAACGACACCTTTACGAATGTCATCCTGCGTAATAATGTCATTGGCCAATTGGGTACTGCAGTTACAACCGCAATCGCCTTAGATGTTAATGCAGGCTCCAGTAGTGTACTCATTACTAACAACGTGATTGCTGGAAGGTCTTTTGGAAGTCTGGATTGCGATGGAGGTTGTACGATCAGAAACAACATTTTTATTGGAGACGGGACCGGAGAATATGCTTTTGAGACCGTGGGTACTTCAACAGTATTCAATAACATTTTCTATGGGAAAAATCCTGCAGCCAGACTCACCTTGTCTGACGTGAGTTTTACCAACAATTTCGCTGTGGGAGCACTGGACAATGCACTTGGGACCGGAACAGGGGTTACCGAAACGGGTACCATCACCAGCATCACAGATCCCGCAACAGTATTCGAAGACGCCAATATTGCTGTTCAACAATTCTGGGATTTCAGTTGGGATCCGGCAATCGCTACCAGCGCCACTTCATTGATTGGTGCAGGCAACGACGGAACTGATGTTGGCGTAACTGGAAGCACCACCGGATGGTCAACCACCGGAACACCTCTTCCCTTGATTCAAGTCATGAACCTTTCTGACATTGTGCGGCAAGGAACAGATCTTGATGTATCAGTACAGGCCGAAGGGAATTGATCCGTGAAAAGATTTCTGATTCTACTCGGACTCTTGCACGCCGGGTTGGTCCTTAAAAGTCAGGAGACCATCAGTGCACTGGAGCATTTTATTGATGACGACCCTGGTTACGGAGCAGCAACATCTGTTTCGATCACTAGCGGAACCTCTATTTCAGAAAGTTTACAGATCAATACCAGTTCATTAAGCATCGGTTTTCACACCCTGTTTATCCGAGTTCAAAATAGTGCCGGAGCATGGGGCATTCCGGAATCTAGGCTGGTTTATGTAGACCCTTCAGGAACTGGCATTGTGAATATCCAAAGTTTGGAATATTTCATTGATGATGATCCTGGATATGGAAGTGGGACAGCATTTACGGCTTTTACCGCCGCTCAGGCAATTTCTCAAATGGAATCGGTAGCTACATCCAGCTTGTCTGTAGGCTTTCATACCTTGTACGTTCGCGCTCAGGCAGAAGGCGGCAGCTGGGGCATTCCTGAACCTCGACTGATTTATGTAGATCCTTCCGGAACGGGTATTGTAAACATTCAAAGTCTCGAATATTTCATTGATGATGATCCTGGATATGGAAGTGGGACAGCATTTACGGCTTTTACCGCCGCTCAGGCAATTTCTCAAGTGGAATCGGTAGCTACATCCAGCTTGTCTGAAGGCTTTCATACCTTGTACGTTCGCGCTCAGGCAGAAGGGGGCAGCTGGGGCATTCCTGAGCCTCGACTGATTTATGTAGATCCTTCCGGAACGGGTATTGTAAACATTCAAAGTCTCGAATATTTCATCGATGATGATCCTGGGTATGGAAATGGGACAGCATTTACTGCTTTTACCGCCGCTCAGGCAATTTCTCAAATGGAATCGGTGAATACTTCCGCATTATCTGTAGGGTTTCATACCTTATTCGTTCGTGCTCAGGCCGAAGGTGGCAGTTGGGGCATTCCCGAATCAAGGCTTATTTATGTGGATCCATCAGGCACCGGAACGGTTAATATTGATCAATTGGAATATTTCATCGATGATGATCCTGGCTACGGAAATGGGACTGGTTTCACGGCCTTTTCCGCTGCTCAGGTGATTTCTGAAATGGAAACGGTCAGCACTTCGTCTCTGTCAACGGGATTCCATACCCTTTTCTTACGAGCCAGGGCTGAAGGTGGTAGCTGGGGAATACCTGAATCTCGATTGATCTATGTCGACCCTTCGGGAATTGGGATGGTGAACATTGAGAGCCTGGAATACTTTTTCGATGATGATCCCGGGTACGGAAATGGGACGGCATTTACCGCCTTCACGGCTGAGGAAGTTGTCTCTCAAATGGAATCCTTACCGACCAGTACATTGAGTTTGGGCTTTCATCGATTATTTATTCGTGCAAAGGCTGAAGGTGGCAGTTGGGGCATTCCTGAATCGCGATTGGTATATGTAGATCAATCAGGACCAGGGCCAGCAATTGTAGACAAACTGGAGTATTTCATTGGGGATGATCCCGGCTTTGGAAACGGTACCGACATCCCGGTAACGAGTGGAATATCCATCGATGAAATGTTTACCGTTTTGAGCTCATCGCTTGTAGTTGGTCAAAATCAAATTACCATCAGGGCAAGGGATGAAAATGGTCGCTGGGGCATCGGTGAAACGCGAACATTTACCAATTATGCACCCTCCAGAGAATTGGATTCAGTTTCCCTGATCGCCATTTATGATGAAACAGCAGGAGCAAGCTGGACCAACAACGCCAATTGGCTATCCACCGATATCGATAATTGGTTTGGGGTTACTGTTTCCGGGGATCGAGTTACGGAACTGGATCTTAACAACAATAATCTGGTTGGTGTTTTACCCGAGGCTTTCGGTTTTCTGGAAGAAGCGATTTCTTATGACCTGTCTTCAAATCAATTGACTGATTCGGTTCCGTCCAGCATCGATTTGTTGATCAACCTGGGTCAACTCACTTTGGATGATAATATCCTTTCTGATTTTCCAAATGTGACCCTGGCTTCCCTTAATACGCTCAATCTGGACTCCAATGCTTTTGAATTCGGAGCGCTGGAACCTTACGCTTCGGTTAGTTCCTTCACCTATGATAACCAGGCCACTCTATCGACAGATCTTGATACCCTGGTCAACGTAGGAGATACGTTTGATCATACATTTGATGTCTCTGGAAGCAACAACGTTTATCAATGGACTTTGAACGGATCGGCCATTTCGGGAGCAACTACCAATAACCTCAACTTGTCTATTAATCCCGTCGATACTGGGGCCTATGTTTTAGAAGTAACCAATACGGAACTTCCTGACCTGGCCTTACAATCGGGCGTGTTGAATTATCGTATCCCTATCCTTCAGGCAGATTCGATGTTGCTCGTGGAGTTATACAATCAGACCGATGGCACTAATTGGACTGACAATACCGGGTGGCTAAGTGATAACCTGAGCAATTGGATGGGAGTAACCCTTGTCAGCGATCGTGTTTCCCAGGTTGACCTTTCATCTAATGCCCTTCAGGGTGAAGCACCAGGTGACCTTTTGTATTTGGAGGAACTCACACAAATGAACTTGTCTGGCAATTCATTGACCGCCATTCCGGACTTATCAAGTATTGCGGGTTTAACAAATTTTGATGTTTCCTCCAACCTTTTGGAGTTCGACGATCTGGAACCTAATGCCTCGATTTCGGGATTGGTGTATACTCCTCAGGCTGAATTAACATCGGATCGAGACACCTTGCATAAGGTAGATGAAGCATTGACATTCAGCATCGTGACGGGAGGCAGTAATGCTTATCAATGGAACAAGGACAATACTGCGATTACTGGTGAAACCAATGCGTCATTGACGTTTGCTACTCCTAATTTCGACGATGAAGGGACCTATCAGCTAGACGTTACGAATTCCAGCCTTCCCGATCTGACACTTTCCACTGGAGACATTAACCTGTCCATTGATGCTATTGAACGAGATAGTACGGCATTGGTCGCATTTTATAATGCCCTGGGAGGAGCGAGCTGGACCAATAATTCGAACTGGCTCACCGGAAATCTTGGTACATGGAATGGCGTGACCCTGGGTGGTCATAAGGTAAGCCAAATTGAACTGCCTTCGAATAATCTGAATGGTGACGTCCCGGGTGAACTGTCTGAAGTTGACCAACTGGAAGTCATTGACTTGTCTGGAAATGGCTTGACGGGACTTCCAAATCTTTCTCCCTTAGCTCTGGCGACAACAATAAACGTCAGTGGCAATGCACTCGAATTTGACGATCTGGAATCAAATAGTTCATTAGAAAGTGTGATGAATTACAGTCCGCAGGCTGTATTGTCTTCGGATATAGATACGTTGGTTGCTCTTGGATCCAATATGTCGCTCCAATTGATGACAGCAGGAGCCAACAACTCTTACCAATGGCAAAAGGATAATACAAACATTGATGGTGAAACCAATGATGCAATAGCATTGAACCCAATTGCTTTTGATGATGCCGGGGAATATGTCTTGCAGGTCAATAATACCTCCTTTCCGGATTTAACACTTGCCTCAGGATTGTTCCGAGTCAAGGTGAGCTCCATAAGTCGGGACAGTACAGCATTGGTCAATTTGTACAACGCCTTGAATGGGACCAATTGGCCGAAACAGGATAACTGGCTATCCGGAACCCTCGATACCTGGCAAGGTGTGGTGATCGGTGAAGATAAAGTGGTCGGCCTAAACCTTTCGGACAATAATTTATCCGGAGAGGTCCCCTCTGATTTATTGGACATAGATCAAATCGATTCATTGGATTTATCAGGCAATGCCCTGACTGGATTACCCGTTCTGACCAGTCTTTCTCTAGCGACAAAAATCAATTTGAGTGAAAACCAGTTGGATTTTGGGGACCTGGAAGGAAATGAATCCATTGAGACCCTATTGACCTATGCACCACAAGCTAATTTGACGGAGGATAGCGAACTGCTAGTAGAGATTGGAGAACAAGCCGTTTTCACGGTGAATGAGGAAAGTGCAGGCGCTTCATATCAATGGCAAAAAGATGACGTTGATCTTGATGGAGAGAATGGTCTTTCCCTGACCATTGATGATACCCAGATAGAGGCAGAAGGCTTTTATGTCCTGGGGGCCTCCCATCCAGACTTTCCAGACCTGTCGCTTAGCAGTGGTAAATTTCAATTAAAAGTTAGTTCCCTGCAAAGGGATCGCATTGCGTTATTGAATATCTATGAGGCTACAGGTGGTGCTGACTGGGTCAGCGATGCCAATCTTTGGCCAGGTCAGGACATCAGTACCTGGGTTGGTATCCGCATTGCGAACAACCGGGTGGTTGAAATTGATCTCGAAAATGAGGGAATGATTGGTGATCTTCCGAGTGATATCAATGATATCAGGAATTTGGAACTGGTCAACCTTTCCAATAACAAGTTGACTGGAATTCCTACCATACAGGGATTAGATCAATTGACCTCCTTCAACGTCTCAGTAAACTTCCTGGATTTTGGTGACCTTGAACCCAATACCGAAGTAACAGGGATTACCTACACACCTCAGCAACCTTTCGGAAGTACCGAATCCATCTTATCACCAAAAAGCACAAATGTGCTATTGGACCGATCTGTGAGTGGTTCGGCGAATGTGTATGCCTGGACTGTCAATGGACCCGTTGCTTCAGGTGTGATTGAAGACGCCACCAATGGCACTTTGACTGTCACCGATATTGATTACAATAACATGGGTACCTATCAAGTCGCGATTACTAACGAAAATGTTTCTGGCCTGACCCTTGAAAGTCAACCTTTCGACGTGTTAGCTACGGTCGACATTTCATTGTTGCCATTGTACCGCGACATTGATGACGAATTGACCATATTGGACGAAGGGGATGCGCAGCTGCATCGTGTTACGGATTTGGGGGGATTCGATTCCTTGAGTACGGTGGCTCTGGCGGGTGATGCGATCATTTTTGATGAGGTAGTATTGGACAATTATCTTATTTCTGTTAATACCGATACTTTGCTGATTCGTCAAAAAGACACACGGACCGATTCCGTTCGAGTACTTCCGTCTTACTACAGGTCCACTTTTCTCTGGGAAGAGGCAGATACGATTTTCCTTAGAGACATATTAGAGGACACCATATTCTTGCAGCAGCGCCCGAGGGTGGCACTGGATGGAGACGGTGAAGTAGGCCTACTCGTAGAAAGTGATTTTCTGGAGAATCGAGGAAAAGAAGCACAACGCATTGAAGCACGTAGAAAAGTGAAGCGTGCGGGGTGTTCTCTTAGAAGAAGGCGTCGAGCCAGTGGTGGAAGGCCCGAAAATGAAGGCGAATTCGAGCTCGTGGCGTATAAAGAAACCGATGATAATGGTCGGGTGACGTTTGAAAATCTACCTCCGGATACTTATCGACTGAACATCGAATATCCGGGTATTCCTATGGATCCAAATACCTTCATTGAATTTGAAGTCGGAGCCAATGGAATGGAAGATAATGTACTCGAATTGGAAGCCACGATTACCGAGGAGGGAATTGCTGTGGAATTGGTGGAGGAACTAGGTTTCCTTCGCAACTACTTCAAAGACCTGTCTATTTACCCTAACCCTGTAACCAATGAGTTGAACATCTCTTATGAGAAGTTGATGTCGAAACATGTTTCGGTGCAACTGCTCAACTTACAGGGGCAGTTAATGCTGGAAAGAAAAGTACAGCAAGGACTTGAACAACGAATGGAATTGGATATGTCGGATTTTGACACTGGAATCTACTTGTTGCGATTCATCGATCGTTCGTATAAAATTCCTTCGATTGTTACTTACCGAGTGATGAAACAATAATGAAAAAAGGCGGTACTATTGAAAACAGGTTCAATAGTACCGCCTAATTTTTTTGAGAATATAGAAATCTGACTATTTCTCTAAGGTGTTTTCTTATTCCTTCACTTCCTCATAATCGACATACTCTCCTCCTTTAAAATCTCCACCACCTTTTTTCTTCTTATCAGGTGCATAATCAACATTGAGATTGGTTCCAGGAGGGCGTTTGGGAGGCTGGTTGCGCTGTGGGCGCTGTGCCGAACCTCCCAGGGTAAGGATCTTAAAGAAGAATCCACCTACCTTATAAAGGATGTAGCTAATAAAGAATACGATCAATAAAAACTTAATCATATCTCCTTATACTTATTTACTGAGGAAGCGGTTTCGTTCAGCATAAACATCCAGGAAATAATCATCCATTAAGTCATCGATGAAGTAGATCGCTTCTCCGGTAGACTTCATTTCAGGTCCTAATTCCTTGTTTACATTCGGGAACTTGTGGAAAGAGAATACCGGCTCCTTGATGGCATATCCTTTTTTCACAGGGTTGAACTCCAGGTCCGTCACTTTTTTGTCACCCAACAATACCTTCGTCGCATAATTCACGTAAGGTTCCTGATATGCTTTACAGATGAACGGCACCGTTCTGGACGCTCTTGGGTTCGCTTCAATGATGTATACTTTATCATCTTTGACCGCAAACTGGATGTTGATCAGACCAACCGTTTCCAGGGCGATAGCAATTCTTTTGGTGTAATCCTCAATTTGTCGCATGACAAAATCTCCCAGATTGTAAGGAGGGAGTACCGCATATGAATCCCCAGAGTGGATTCCTGCTGGTTCGATATGCTGCATGATCCCAATGATATAGACATTCTCGCCATCGCAAATGGCATCTGCCTCTGCTTCGATAGCGCCTTCCAGGAAGTGATCCAACAAGATACGACCATCCATTTTCTTGGAAAGTAGTTTCACCACATGCTCTTCCAGCTCTTCCTCATTGATTACAATTTTCATGCTCTGTCCACCAAGCACGTATGAAGGACGAACCAATAATGGGAATCCGATTTCTTTGCAAAGCTCCAGGGCTTCGTCCGCATCTTCGATGGTGCCATATTCCGGATAAGGAATCTCCAATTCCTTCAACAGATCAGAAAAACGACCTCTATCTTCTGCCAGATCCAGTGCATGAAAACTTGTTCCAAGGATCTTAATATTATAGCGATTGAGTTTTTCCGCCAGTTTTAGGGCAGTTTGACCTCCCAATTGTACGATGACTCCCTCTGGCTTCTCGTGCAAAATGATGTCATAGATGTGTTCCCAAAAGACTGGCTCGAAGTACAGCTTATCCGCGACATCAAAGTCCGTGGATACCGTCTCCGGGTTACAGTTGATCATGATGGTCTCATAACCCGCTTCCTTCGCGGCAAGCACACCATGCACACAGGAATAATCAAACTCAATCCCTTGCCCGATTCGGTTAGGCCCAGATCCCAGAACTACTACTTTCTTCTTGTCGGTAACGATGGACTCGTTTTCATCCGCAAATGTTGAATAGTAGTAAGGCGTCTGTGCTTCAAACTCCGCCGCGCAAGTATCCACCAGTTTATAAACTCTCCTGATACCCAGATCATTTCTTTTGGTAAACACTTCACTCTCCATACACTTCACCAAATGCGCAATTTGGCGATCTGCGTACCCTTTTTCCTTGGCAGTCTTCAATAGGCCTGCAGGAATCGTATCGAGGGTATATTGCTCCATCTCATGATCGAGCTGCACCAATTCTTCAATCTGATTAAGGAACCATGGATCGATTTTGGTCTCTTTGAAAATCCGCTTGAACGGGATACCTAGCTTGAATGCATCATAAATGTGGAACAACCGATCCCACGATGCATTGCCAAGGCTATGTATAATCTCCGCCTGGTCCGTCAATTCTTTACCATCCGCACCGAGACCATTTCTTTTGATCTCCAGTGACTGACAAGCTTTTTGAAGGGCTTCCTGGAAATTACGTCCAATTCCCATGGCCTCCCCTACTGCTTTCATCTGCAGACCGAGCTTACGATCAGATCCCTTGAACTTATCGAAATTCCAGCGTGGGATCTTCACAATGACATAATCCAAAGCAGGCTCGAATAACGCCGAAGTAGTTTTCGTGATCTGATTTTTAAGCTCATCGAGGTTATATCCAATGGCCAGTTTGGCCGCCACCTTCGCAATCGGATAACCAGTTGCTTTAGAAGCCAGCGCAGATGATCGGGATACCCTTGGGTTGATCTCAATCCCTATGATCTGATCAGTTTCCGGGCTTACGGCAAACTGCACGTTACAACCACCAGCAAACTGACCGATCCCATCCATCATTTTGATGGCTAGATCCCGCATTCTTTGATAAACCGTATCCGGCAAGGTCATGGCAGGTGCCACGGTGATTGAATCCCCAGTATGAATACCCATCGGGTCGAAGTTCTCAATTGAACAGATGATGATCACATTGCCCGCTCCATCTCGCAACAGTTCTAACTCATATTCTTTCCACCCGAGAATACTTTGCTCTACCAACACCTCATGGATTGGGGAGGCTTTGAGCCCTCGATCAAGGGCAACATCAAATTCTTCAGCGCTGTTGACAAAACCGCCACCGTATCCTCCGAGCGTGAAAGAAGGCCGGATCACCAATGGAAAGCCGATTTCCTGTGCGATTTCTTTCCCTTTCAAAAAAGAAGTAGCTGTTTCTCCCCTACAGACATCTACATCCAGCTCCTTCATCTTCAGACGGAATTTCTCCCGGTCTTCAGTCGTTTCAATGGCATTGATATCTACGCCAATGATCCTCACATCATTCTTCTCCCAAATACCCGCCTGATCACATTCGATCGCAAGGTTTAGGGCCGTCTGACCTCCCATCGTAGGCAGCACCGCATCTATCTGAGGATGTTCTTTCAGGATCTCCCTGATCGACTGTTTGTTCAAAGGTTTCAAATAGATGTGATCAGCGGTCACCGGATCTGTCATGATGGTAGCCGGATTCGAGTTGATCAGGATCACTTCAATTCCTTCTTCCCGCAACGATCTTGAGGCTTGGGAACCAGAGTAATCGAATTCGCAGGCCTGACCGATGATAATCGGACCACTTCCGATGATCAGAATGGATTTGATGGAGGTATCTCTAGGCATTAGTAGGGTTTATTCTTTTTAGGAACCGACGAGCAGATTTACGTAAGCTCAAATTGAGGCAAAAGTATATTGTGCCAAGAGGATAGAAAAAGATCAGGCCTTTTATTTTATCAAGGAATTGATCAAAGGTTTTTCAATAGGTTTAAATCCAGTTGGAATCCTTGGGGGATTGGTCAAAATTCATTCTTTAAACACTCTCTAATCTTTATCCCAATTTGAGATATAGAAGCTGAAATCACTTCTCCTCTCAATTCATATTTAGCTGCAGATGGCCAATTGGCCTCACGAACTGACGCGATTTCTACTTCATGAGTTTGAAATTCAAAGAGCCCCCACGTTATTAAATCCGCTGCCACATCTATTTCAAGATCACACCAATTAGAATTTACAAATAATTCTAATTCATCAATAGGTACATCTTCTAGAATTTTCGCAGACCGAATAAAATCAGAATAACTTATTCTTTCAGTAAGAAAGGATTTAAACATCACTGCAGTTAGCACCGCTTTCTCATGATCTTCACATCGATCAATGATATAAAGCAATTTTTCACCAACACGAATTTTGAACTTTCCATTGTCGTTAATATCATCAATCATCGAAGCTCTTTTCTCGGCTGGAATCACATCTATTTCAGAAAGAAAGGACAAGATTTTTTTTATCAATAAGCGATCCTTTAAAGAAGCCCCTGCCTTTGAGAGTCCAACAAGGGTTCCAATAATAGGAATGTCTTTTAGAATTCCTTCTTCTAAGACAGCATCTGTTAAAACCTCCGAAATTCCGATTCCAACTTTTTCAAGGTTATCTTTTTTTAGTGTCTTATCTAGCTCCTTAGATAAGTCCTTTTTATTTTCCATAATTCGTTGTTCTTATCTCAGAGTCTCAATAGTCTTCAACAGTTTAGAAAGAAGAAATACCCGCTACTTAACTCTTCAAAAACTGTATGATCCAGGTCTCGAACAATTCCTGATCTACGTTCATTTTCAGGGATTCATCCGCAGCCATTACTTTTTCCTGGCCGATTCTGTCGATCCGTGAAGTGTACAGTGCCTGATTGTACGTTTTACTAAACTCGGGGTGCCCCTGAATTCCCAAAAACTGCTGATCGATGTGGAACATGCCGATTGGACATTCCGCTGAATGGGCCAATACCTCTCCTTTGGGAGGTAGAGATTGCACCTGATCCTGGCATAACATAAGGATGTTGTAGCTGGGGAGCTCGGGCAACATCCAGCGTTGAAACTGCTCGATCTCGAAGGTGTGCACGCCTATGTTCCATCCTACGCCTGCAGGACTGGTTTCTCCACCCAGGGCATGGGCAATGGCCTGATGTCCAAAACACACGCCGACAAATTTCTTATCCGTATGCGCTACGTTTCTGATAAAACGCAACAACTCCACGATCCAACCTTCATCATCGTAAACCGAAAATTTCGAACCAGTACAAATGAATTGATCATATCCTTCAATTTCCGGGAAAAACCCATCACACACGAAATATGGTTCCAGTTCCAGCTCTGGGAAAAGCTTTTGGAACATCTCAGGATAGTCGCCATTGATCGGTTCGAAAGCAGGCAGCACATGGTCACAAACCAGCAAACAAGTCTTCATTAGGCTAGCTTCAGGTGAAAAGATTTTGGCCGGGTCAGATAATGGTAACCTAACGTACTCAACGTGCATCCTTTTCCAGAATTTTTCACTCCGTTCCAGGCCAGGGCCGGATCCAGGTAATCGCATCGGTTCATGAACCAGGTTCCCGTTTCTATCTGATCACCAATGTTCAGTGCACGATCGACATCAGAAGTCCATACGCTGGCAGTTAAACCATATTGGCTGTCGTTCATCAATTGGATGGCTTCTTCATCGCTTTTGACTTTCATGATACCCACCACAGGCGCAAAGCTTTCTTCTTGCATGATCAACATGTCATGACGTGCTTCTATGATCGCCTGTGGATTCATGTAAGGTGCTTCTTGCTTGGAAAAAGTTGATTCAGGAAGGAGGGCAGCTCCTCCCTTTTTCAATGCATCATCCAGGTGAGTCAAGGCTTTTCCTGTGGCACTCTTTCGTACCATTGGTCCAAGCGTCGTTCCTTTTTCTAATGGATTTCCTATGACATAACCTGAAGTAATCCTTTTGAACTGCTCTAAAAAAGCGTCGTAGGCCAATTCGTGAACATAAATTCGTTCCACGCCACAACAAGACTGGCCGGAATTGAAATAGGCACCATCTACCAGGTTTTCAGCCGCATTTTTGATGTCGGCATCTGCCGCCACATAAGCAGGATCTTTTCCTCCCAATTCTAAGCCAGCAGTAATGAACCTCTTGCCTACAGCGCGCTGAATGGCTTCTCCACCTCCAACAGAACCGGTGAATGAAACGCCGGCAATTCTTTGATCTGCTATAATTCCTGGAATTTGTTCATGAGCCAGGTGCAAGTATTGGAAAACACCCTCAGGAGCATCTGCATATTCGAATGCTGCGGCAAATCGCTCCGCACAAATTGGGGTCTGCTCTGCGTGCTTTAAAATCACCGTATTGCCCGCCATGATCGCAGGAATTACCGCATTGACAGCCGTCAGATAAGGATAGTTCCAAGGTGATAAGATCAAGATCGTTCCCAGAGGCTCTTTTCGAATGAATCGCTTGAACCCTGCTTGCCCTTCTACTTCTTGATCCTGTAGTTCCTTTTCAGCGATGGCAATCATGTGCAGTGCTCGTTCTTTGAAGCCATTTTTGATCTCAAAAGGTGTATAAATGATCGGTCGACCCATTTGCCAGGTGATCTCTTCCGCCATGAAATCAGCATTTTCCTCAAAATACTCAACGACTTTAAAGCAAATACGAGCCCGTTCTTCAACAGTAGTCTGTTTCCAGTTCTTTTGGACGGATTGTGATCGGCTCAGCGTCTGTTCTATTTCTGAGGCTACGGCGTAGCTCCTTTCGCAATAAACTGAGCCGTCAATAGGGGATATGGTTTGGAAGGTCTTGGTCATTTTTACAACAATCATGGCATGGAACTTGTGCAAGTTTGCACAAAATGAGGTCAATTAGTTTTTATCTAGTCGTTTTTGTTGGTTTCATTTCGCTTGTTTCATGTGACAAAGAGGAACCATCTCCTGATCCGCGTGATCGAGGCACGATCACGGAACAAGACGTCCGAAGGTGTGCTTGTTGTGGTGGATTGTTCATCGAGATCAATGAAGAAACATACCGAATCATGCAATTTTCTGAATCGATGAATGTCGACCTGAATGTTGACTTGCCAATTGATGTATTCATCGAATGGGTGCCCCAGGAGGATGCTTGCCTTGGCGATGAGATTAATGTAATCAGTATAGAACTGGCACAATAGTTAGAGCGATGAAGACATCTTATTTCCTTTCAATCGTCGTTTTTGTTGGTTTCTTTCTTTTTGTTTCGTGCGATGATAAAGACCAGGTTCCAGACCTGAGAGATCGAGCCACGATTACTGGTCAGGATTTTCGTTTATGTGCTTGCTGCGGAGGATGGTTCATTGATATTGATAATGAGCAATATCGCATCACTGTTGCCCCTATTACCCCGGATATCGGTCTTTTTGATGACAAGTTTCCCATTGAGGTTTTCATTGATTGGAAATCACAAGAAGACGCTTGTTTGGGCGATGAAATAGAAGTGATCAATATAGAATTGGTACCATAGTTTGTCTGATGAAACCCATCCTTTCTCTATTTATCGTCGTTTTTGTTAGTTGCTTTTTCTTTATTTCATGTGATAAGAAAGATCCGGATCCCGTCTCAAGTGATCGAGGTACCATCACCGGGCGAGACTATGGTTTATGTCTCTGCTGTGGGGGATGGTTCATTGAAATCAACAATGAGAGTTATCGGTTCATACAAGTCCCGGAAGAATCAAACATCGATTTGGTTTACAGTGAATTCCCGATAGAAGTCAACCTCACATGGTCTCCTGTAGAAAGTGACTGTTTTGAAAATGCCATAACTGTGCAAAGTTTAGAAGCTATCCAATGATGAAAACCATTCAAAATCTATCCAAAAGCGTTTTTGTATTATTATTTCTTTTTGTTTGTTCTTGTTCTGATGATTCCGATATTCCTGGAGACCGTGCCACCCTTCTTGGCCGTGACCTAAGGGAATGTGTCATGTGCTGTGGCGGATGGCTCATAGAAATTGGCGAGGAACAATACCGATTCGGACCCATCCCATTCTCAGCAATGGTTGATTTCGAAAACGAAACTTTCCCGGTGGAAGTCGCAGTGATCTGGAATCCGATTAATGGTGACTGTGAAGATGAAATCGAGGTGCTCAATATTCAGAAAATTGAATAGCTCCTATTCAGGTGTAACGTAGGCTGCCGTAATTCCTCCGTCCACGACAAAATCTGTTCCTGTTACATAGCTAGACTCATCTGATGCCAGATATAGCGCCGCTTTGGCCATTTCAGCAGCTTCGCCGAATCGGCCCATGGGCACATGTACCAATCGGCGTTGTTTCTTTTCTTCGGTATTCAGGAATTTCATCAGCAGCTCTGTTCTCAAAGGTCCAGGACAAAGGGCATTCACACGAATGTTTTCGCGGGCATGGATCACGGACAATTCCCGGGTTAAAGACAAAACTGCTCCTTTACTTGCCGTATAGGCAATTTGTGGGGTAGCTGCTCCCAATAATGCCACAAAGGATGCCGTATTGATGATACTTCCACCTCCAGCTCGTTTTAAGGCTGGGATTCCATATTTGCATCCCAGGAATACGCCCTTGGCATTGATGTTCATGGTCAAATCCCAGATGTCCTCCTCGGTGACTTCCGCATTGTCGTCGCTGCTGTGCATGATGCCTGCATTGTTGAACAGGATATGCAAGGCTCCAAATTCTTGCTCGGCAAATGCGACCATGGCTTCACAATCTTTGGCACTGGAAACATCGGCTTTGATAAACTTTACTGGCAACCCTTCAACCTCCTGAATGACTTCCTTTGCCGCTTCTTCATTCATATCAGCGAGCACCACTTTTGCTCCTTCCTTTGCAAAGAGGATGACTGTCTCTTTACCGATTCCATTGCTCCCACCCGTGATCAGGGCCACTTTGTCCTTAAGTCTCATCTGAAATTCTCTTTTTGATGGTTTATTTCTGTTGGTGAAAATAGGTCAGATTCTTTCAAAATATCGCTTCCTCTCCCAGTCTGTTACCGACATTTCGAAAGCATTGATTTCTTGTTGATAAAAATGAGCATAGTGTTCAACTACTTCGCTTCCAAAAGCGGTTTTAGCAAATTCACTGTTCGCAAAAAGTTGAACAGACTCCTTCAATGTTTTTGGTACGTGAGGCAAGTCTTTGGCCTGATAAATATCGCCTTCAAAACATGCCGGCGGCTCAATTTTGTCCTGAATGCCTTTCAGACCAGAAGCTAAAGCACCGGCAAAAGCCAGATAAGGATTGCAATCGGCGCCGGGAATACGACATTCTATTCTGAGACTACTGCCACTCCCTACTACCCGAAATCCTGCCGTTCGGTTATCAAAACTCCAGGCCATGCGCGTCGGGGCCCAACTTCCATCCACATAGCGTTTGTACGAATTGATCGTCGGTGCATAATACACCATCACATCGGGCACGTACTTGATCCAGCCACCTAGAAAATGACGGAAAGTTTCGGAGGCAGTAATAGGTCCACAAGGTTCGTCCCCAATGAACGTATTTTTCCCGTCCTGCCATAAGCTGATATGGATATGACAACTGGAACCTGCCTGTGTTTCATCGTATTTTGCCATAAAGGTGACGGAAAGACCCATCTGATCTGCAAGCTCTTTCAGGCATTGTTTATAGACCACATGCCGATCTGCCATCTCCTGGGTTTCGGCGTACTGCACATTCAGTTCATGTTGACCTAGTCCCCATTCTCCTTTGGAATTTTCCACGGGTACACCCGAATTTTTCAAGTGTCTTCTGGCGGCGGCTGTAAAGGATTCTGTTCTTGATCCTTGAAGGATATGATAATCTTCGAGGTACCAACCGGCTGGTTTAGCATCCAAGAACTGGCTCTCTTGTGCTTGTTGGTAGCTCGTATTGAATAGGTAGTATTCTAGTTCGGAAGCCGCAAAACTCTTGAAGCCTTCCTTTTCTAGTTGCGAAAGTTGTTCATTGAGGATGGACCTGGGACCTTCCAAAACCGGCCCATGGGCCTTCTCGTTTTGCAGGTCACAAATGACAAGGGCCGTTTTTTCCAGCCAGGTCGCCCATCGCAGGGTCTTTAAATCAGGAACCAGATGAAAGTCACCGTAGCCCAATTCCCAGTTGGCCAGCTTGTAGCCCGGGACGGGCTCCATTTCCATGTCTGTGGTCAGGAGGTAATCGCAGCCATGGGTACCTGCATCCAATGCCGAATCGATGAAAAAATCAGCATCAAAACGCTTCCCCATCAAGCGGCCGTAATGATCGGTGAACCCAACAATGACGGTCTCTATTGCCTCTTCCTGTACTTGTTGCTTGAACTTCTCTACAGAAAGCATTCCTTTGGTGCTCATATGTTCCTTTTTATTCGAGAGTCAAATTAATTCTACTTTGGCAGATTAGGAAATCAATACTTGGATGTCAAGAAGACCTTTTGGGGAAAAATTACAGATTCATATAGCTAATATCCCGAGAATTGTGTCTAGGTGCCCCAATGCCATATAAGCTAAGATTCGTCTACGCGGACCCGGTCACTTCGAAGAATTGAATCGGACCGCCTGGTCGGTCAACACCGAAGCGGCAGTCAATTCCGTATTTCTGCTTCGATACTGTAATTGAGAATGCCGCGTCGGACCGATCGCAGGCTCGCAATGACGGTCCTTTTCCTTAGCTTGATGGCATTGCGGGGTACCAGACAGTGATCCTTATAGCAAGGTCCCGGAAGGAATCCGAGACAATAGTCATTTCAATTTTGTTTTCAAGGAGAATTCAACCATAAGACTTATCTCATTTTCAGTTGACGAAGCAAGATTATCACTCAATTGACTACTACCCGAAAAATTTTTGAATCGATCTGAATCAAATAAGTTCCTGGGGAATTGATTTGAACCAAATCGGGCAGATTCTCTTGTGTGATGATGTTGTGTGGGACTGGTTTGCCAAAAGCGTCGTAAACTTTCACTTCCGGATTATTACTTTCCTTCGCGATAATGCGGAATTGCCCGGTAGAACTAGGATTTGGATAAACTGAAACATCCTGGAAATTGCAAAAGCCCATGTCTACTTCAGGGACTGAACCTATACCAGTGGTCCTGCGCACTTCAATGAATTCCCGAAGGCCATACTCCACATGTCCTTCATCAAAATAGTCAAAAGACCTCCTGAAATCATCCTGACTGAATCCAAAAGACGCGTCGAACCTCTCATCGGTTTCAACATAGGGATCAAGTAGGTCTTCCAAATCACTAAGCAGCGGAAACAACTCACCTTGCGTAAAGTAGAGGCTGAATACCTTATTCAAACACGCATGATATCTATTGCGATATTCGGGCACCTCTAAAATTCTGCTGGTAAGTGGTCTTGCTTGTCCATGGCGATGAAAGTGATTTAAATCTCGGGTAGCCCAGTCCCGGCTCACCCAATCAATGCCCCAGGTATTGTCCGTATCATAAGCAATGAATTCAAACTTGCCACTGTGATCATCGTAGAAGAGGTAATAATTGTTATTGAGATAGCTGTAGCCATCCCAGTGTCCCGTTACCGCTTCAACCGCTAGCTGTCGAATGAATCGGTCCACCTGAAAAACTTGTTGGATCTCCTCCCGAAAATTTTCATCTGAAGTGTTATTCAATACCTCCGCAAATGCCTGTAGCTCTGCCCGGGTATCGTTTTCCTCATTCATTTTCGATTCGTAGAGCTCATTGTTGAGTAGTCGGCCATTGTCTTCCAGGGTAGCACTGAAGGAACATTTGTAAAGGAATCCGTCTTCATGTCCGAATCGTCGGTCAACGAACTCATCATCGATTTGTTCTATCATCAAATACACCCCCATGTACTCCTCATTGAAATACAAGGCCGCCGGGGCTACCCTCGGAGCAGGCACATCCATTTGTCGATACAACTTCATCGTCAACAATTCCCGGACATGCGAAGGATCATTGACATTCGGCTTTAAGTTGATTTTTTTATGACGATAAAACTTCTCTCCACCAAATTCTCGAAAATCGACCTTGAAAGATTTCTTGAGATGGCCTCGTGCGGTGTTGCCGCGCAGGCGTACCCCTACATTGCGAACTGTCGCGTTGTTCAGACTTGAGTTGTTGAAAGTGACATCAGCGGTTACATAAGTTTCGCTGAATCGATTTTCATTGGCCAATAGAAAAGCCTTGTCTGCTTCCGAAAGGGTTACTCGGATTTCGGTGACTTCATTTTCACGAAAAACTTGATCTTCCCTCGGATTGAACTCCTGACCAAAAAGGAAGCTGGAAAAAAACAGGAATAACAAAAACGGGTAAATCCTACGGTCAGAATCCAAACCCATCGTCATCATCGTCCTCTTCGATGGTGTCAAAATTCTCTTCCTCCAGGTTAACATCCGTCGGAGAAACGAGGTTGTAGGGTTCTGTAATGCCAAAATACTTTTCCCTGAAATTATTGATAAAAGTTAGTGTTTCTGTTTCATCGGCAGCGAGCAGAATCAGTTCTCCGGGACGGGCCCGATCTTCATTGGAGTTTTCCTCTATCGCCGTATTAAACTCACTGTTGGAGGAATAAACCGCAAGGTGATTGTCTTCATAGCCAAAGAAATACCAGGTTCCGGGTGCTGCTTGCAGGAATAAGTTCATGATGTCTCCACCGGCCTCTCCTTTTTTGAATTCAAGGAAACCATCCATTTTGGCATTGATGTCCTGCTCCAACATGTTGGAAATACCTAATTTGGTGGTGTTGTGCCACGCGCCATGTTCTTTGTTCCATTGCATCTTCACACCCGAAATCACCAGTGACTTCAGCAATTCCGGACTGACTTCCAGCAACGGTACATAGTCTCTTAAGGAACCTGTTTCATAGCCTCTGGCAGGAGCTTCTCCAACGATATTCGCCAAATTCACCAGGGTTTCAACTTCAATGTCGTTCGCAGGGGGATTACCCAACCTTTCCACAATGTCCAGCAAGTCTTGCGCCATCAACTGAAGTACCGGTGCATTAATCTGATAATCCATCGTAATGAATGCATCGATATCGTAATCACCTTCAGTACGGTTTCCACGTCCCAATACAGCAGCATCTACTTTTACCTGATTGGATTCCACATCCAAAAACGTAACCGGCCCCTCAAAAATCACTGACTGGGTGCTGTCTTCATAGATCAAGGTGTGCCCTTCATATGTTTCGCCAAGGGCTTTACTTTCTTTTTCAATACTAAAGGTCCCATCCTGATTGTAGCGTAATGATCCCTTTGCCATGAAGAAATCCACATGATCCGGTTGTTGACGCTGCTCAACAAATGTGGGATAAATGTTGCCTGCATTACTGTAATGTAAACCGGCTACTGCCTTGCTGCCATCATCGAACAAAGCATTTTCAAAATCAACGACTACATCAGTTTCGTCTTCGGTTCTTGAATAAGTCACCCATTCATTTTGAGCAATACTTGGTATGATTGGCTTCACCGCACCATCCAGTTCCAGTGCTTGCTTGTAGGCTTTTAGGGTGATCCCTCCTTTGAATAAGAACCCTTCTGCTACTTCCAGGTTTTTCGTATCTGGAATGATTCCTTCTGCAACACTGTACTCAACGGAATCTCCTCGAATGAAAGCCGTTTCTGTGTCAAAAGTTCGAAATTGAATGTCAAATGTGTCTGCACCTATCGGCAACAGATAAGTCGCTCCACCGGAAAATGCATTCCTGGATTCCACATCGATCGTTGCATCAAACAGGTAGTGATAGGTACTGTCATTTTCAAAGATCACTTCCGCATCTTCAAATGTTTGCAAGACAGAGTTGGCGAGTACCGTCATTTCATTTTCCTTGGGAATGATCTCGGCATCTGCAACAGCAATGAATGGAATGCCTTCCACATCCATTTCCTGGCTATTGATATCGTAAGTCGCTTTCGTTGCATTGAATGCCAGGGAGTCCAGGTCTTCTCTCGTGGAATAGAAATAAGATTCTTCGAGCAACACATTTTCAGGCTTTTCCATCGTAATGATGGAATCTTCCAGGAACCAGGTCGCATTGGTGATGGATGTATTCAGGGCTGCATAGGGAAACGAAATCGCCGCTACACCCGTGATTTCAGGGGTTACATCTGCTTCGTTCTTCACCAGATCAAAATACAGGGCAATGTCATCGCCTTCCATCGCAGGTTTTTCCGGGTCGTCAGTGAGTACTTTGAATATGGCATGCCTCGCTGAGTAAGAAAGCTCCTCAAAAGCAAACTCCTCGGACTCTGCTGTAGAACCCCTCGTGGCGATCATACCCGATCCGTACACGCCTTTGGTCGTGATGTTGGCCTCCCCGGTCAGCTCCGCAGTAGCATTGTAAAATTTGAACGGTTCGTTCACTGTTCTCAGATACATACTGTCCTTTCGTGGTAGCCAGTACATGCGGAAAGCCCCAAGTTTCGCATCAGGATAACTGGCTTCTCCCAGTGTTCCCGGTCGAATTTCTCCTTGCTGACCATCTGCTGTTACGGAATCCGGATAGTAGATAAAGTCTCTTGAAAAGATCGTAGAGGTCAAAAAGTCAATCTTTCCTCCACCTCGAATACCACGGCTATTCAACGTGATTTTTTCATAAGTTCGGGCACTGGTTTTATAGAGGTTATACCCTTCTTCAGGGATATTGTGCACAAAACCGAGGGATCGGTCTTTTTGAATGTGCAGGGTGTCTTCAAAGGGAGGGAAAATATCCCCGGAATTAAATTCTCCGGGAAACTCAATGGAAGACGCATCGTCCCGGTCTATACTATCTACTTCTAATGGTGGAATGATGAATCTTACCGATTTATCGTAGGCGCCATCCAACACATCCTCCCCATCGAAGTACACAATGGCCTCCTTATCCGTAACAAAGTAAGGATAAGCATCTGTTTTATCGTGTCCTGCTCTATTGGAAGGTTTGTTCAGGAAAAGCTGACCTGAGGTTTCGGTCAGGTGATTGGCCAATGCCTCTCTATTTGCCGGATTGTGAGAAGCCGCGGTTGAATCTTCTGGTGGCAACTGAATGCGAATGGAATCAATCTGCGGCATGTTGATCAGGAAATTCTCATAATCGAACTCAAAATCCTGGCCTTTGTATTTGAAGTCGATCGCATCAATGGCTCCATCGAACTTGATGTTTCTGTTCTCACCAATCCTTACGATACCTCCTTCTGGCTCTATGGTGATTTCATAGTCTGTAGTCACATAGAATTTTTCGACTCCTCGCGCCACAATCTCCATTGAATCCAATCGCATCGAAGCATTGGGTCCTCTGGAAATCAGGGAAGAAACAAAAAGATTGTCATAGTCCTTCCTTTTGGCTGATGCCTCATAGTAGTGGAAAGCACGATCGTGTAATTTAACCAGTCCGGTTGATGGGTCGTAATCACAGAAGTTGTACTGTTCGAGCATCTTCATGGCTCCTTTGAGCAATCGGACGTCTATTTTGGTCAGTGCTGCGATCTCATCAATCACAAACTCTTTGATTTCAAATTGCTTGGCATAAGCGACGGAGATGGCTATTGGGTGAAACCCGAAAGGACCTGTCAACCTTCTAAAACGTGTCGTACTGAAAAAATCTTCCGACTCAAATGAAGCTGGCACCAGGTCTTTTCCATTCAGAATACTAAAATCTACCGAATCGGAAGTGGTGTTCCAACGAATGAGATCCGCATTGATGATCATCCCATGATACGAAGAAGTAAAGGAGGTCACACTGTGTTTCTTATCTCGGAGAACTGTCAAATTTTCATCAGACATACGATATTCCATCTCCACCGATGGGTGATAAATGGAATCTTCTCCGATATAAATGGTCATGCTGGCTTTTTCCGAGGTGATCGTAGAATCCTCTCTAAATGCGAACTTCTGCGCACGGAAGAGGATCTTATTTCCGTTGCTGTTCGAGACTTCAAGTGTCCCTGGTTTTCTTGAAATAGATGCTCCGAAAAGTTTGTTGCCCCGGAATTCTACACCTCCAGTGTAGACTACTTTGCCTCCGGGAAATCGTAATACGGCATCAGCTTCATAGGAAGTAAAGACCGGATAGTTACTTAAAGCCCGGGAAGGCCGTTTGACACTTCTGTAACTAAATACTCCTTCAACTTCCTTGTCCAAAAACCCTGGAAAGCTGATCTTGGCATTGGGCGTTTTAAATACGGGGCGGTCCGTTCTTAAATTAAATTGTCCGAGGGCGATCTCAGCTCCTCTCATCCTTACATTTTGACGAGGCCACTCCAGAATGCCGCTCTCCCCTACAAAAGTGTTGTTTTGCAACAGGTTGTTGCCTTTTACTTTTCGGATTGAGAGGGAATCGTATGGCGTAAGGACTATTAATTGTATGTCTCTCAAATCAATGGTAGGTCCTTTGATAGCCGGGTGCAGGTAATTGTTTTTTTCCAGCGCAACATAGTCTGTCTCCTGCGGAACGATCTCGTCTCTGACCAATTGCTGTCTTACGGGGGTATTTTGTGCCGGTTCATCTGACAAAGTATCACTTCCGGTATTGGTATTGTCGTCCCAACTGCTATTATCCTCCCAACCATCGTCGTTGCCCCAGGAGTCATCATTGCCCCAACTATCGTTGTTTCCCCAATCGTCGTTTCCCCAGTCCGCGTTATCATCCCAGCCGTCATCATCCGCTGCAACATCTTCTGCGGCGACTGCTGCTGGAGCAGGATCTTCTTCTACAACAAGCGGTGCATTGAGGTCTTCTTCAGGATCATCTTCGCTCGGGATCAAGTCCAAAATAGAAGTGGGTCCTTCAAAGTCCACCAGCTTGAAATCATAAGTGCCTCCGGGAACCTGCACGGTCAATGCCCTCGAAAAATGAAGGTAGCGCCGGGCGAAAAAGGTATTCATCCCAAGAAGAAAATCGGCGTACTCCTCTCGATTGAGGGTTTCGACTACTTGGAGGTTGATGTCCAGAACGTTATCAAGTTCTATGGCATCGATCCTTTCCTGTGCCATGGAATAGGCCAGATAGCTGAAAAAATGCCAGTAATAGGGATTGAATGGATACCCTTTGCGCTTCATGGCAAAGGCAATCTGTATGATCTTTTCTTTGTGGGCTGAATTGAATTGGCCGTTCCAGGCATTGTTGAAATCAAAAGCAACCTTATTGCCAGCTTCTGTTCCCATCCGCTGCAAATAAGCAACTGCCTGATTTTTGAATATCGCAGGTTCTTCCGAAAACTTCTGAGCTACGGATGACCATGCCATGAAAAACAAGAGGGCCGTCAAGCCAATTGTCTTGCTTCCAATACCGCAAAACGCAAATCGTTGAACCATCACCTAAAGTTAGGCATTAATAAACGCATTAATCACCGATACGGTTGAATAGGAGTGCCGACCAATCGTCTTTTGAGACGCTTTTGATCAGTTTTAGTCCCAATTTGGAAGCTGCTTGTTCCAGATCAGGAATGTCTTTTTCATAAAAACCACTCAGAAACAATTGTCCCTCATCGTTCATCAAACTGACATAGTTGTCAATTTCTGCTAACAAGACATTTTTATTGATGTTAGCGATGACAATATCAAATGTTTGATCAAATGTCAGGTTTTTGATCTCACCCTGCTCAACACGAATTCCTTCAAACCCATTTAACGACAAATTGTCCAAACTATTTTCTATGCACCAGTCGTCAATGTCGGTGGCTTCCACATGTGAGGCTCCTAATTTCAGGGCCATGATGGCTAAAACACCTGTTCCTGTCCCGACATCCAGCACAGATTTGTCTTTGAAATCCACGTCCAATTGTAAGGAGAGCATTTGTGAAGTGGTTGCATGATGACCGGTACCGAAGGACATTTTGGGCATGATCAATATTTCGTGATCAAAATCCCCCTTAATATCATGAAAAGGGGCCCGAACCAATACCCGATCATCGACGATGACAGGATCGAAATTCTTTTCCCAGGCCTCATTCCAGTTGGTTTTGGCCACTTTTTCTACGGTGTAACTCATTGCACCCATCGCCTCATATCGTGCGATGGCCTCTTTAAGTGCAGGTTCATCGAATGATTCGCCTTCCAGGCTGGCGGTGAGTCCTTCGGGTAATTCCTGAATGGCGGAAAAGCCTAATACGTCCAGCTCAGCGATAAGGAGATCTCGCTGTAGTTCGCTACAGCTGATATTTACGGTAAGAAAATCCATCAATCATTGCACCCTGCAAAGGATTCAGTGTCGGTAAAAAAAACGGAAAAATGTGCTTCGTCAGGATCATCCGTGAAATACAGCCGGTACCGGGCTTGTCTTTCTTTGTTTACAAAATGCCAGTGTCCCGGCCGGTCTGCAAACAGTCGATTGTCCTGATCAAAGACTAAAACATCCGCAAAACTCTCTGAATCTTGCTCAAAAACGATGAAATCAGCTTCCTTTTTTGAATAGACCTCATACATCACTCCAAAAACGTCACAGTATGGATTCTGGACAGGAAGTAGGGGAATGACAAGGGCAAAAAGGAAGCTTGGGATCAAAATGATTTGGCTATGTCTACAAAGTCGCGGGATTTGAGGCTGGCTCCACCTACCAATCCGCCATCTACGTCCAGGCAAGCAAACAATTCTGCTGCGTTTCCTGGTTTCACACTGCCTCCGTACAAGATAGAAATGCTGTTAGCTGTTTCATCACTGTACTGGTTGGCAATCTCTTTTCTAATAAAGGCGTGCATTTCCTGTGCTTGAGAAGCACTGGCTGTGACACCCGTTCCGATGGCCCAAACAGGCTCATAGGCAATCACCACTTTCTTAATGTCTTCTGCAGAAAGATCAAAAAGACTTTTGGCAACCTGTTCTGCGACTAATTTGAAATGATCGCCGGCTTCACGAACATCCAGCTTTTCTCCACAGCAGAAAATAGGTGTCAATCCTGCATCTAGTGTGGCCCTGGTTTTTTTGGCAAGCAATTCGTGATCTTCTCCAAAGTACTCTCGTCGCTCACTATGACCAATCACAATGTGTGTCGCGCCGATGGACTTGATCATATCAATAGATACTTCTCCCGTGTACGCGCCACTGGCTTCTTCATGGCAATTTTGGGCCCCAACAGTAACATTGTCGGAAGCACCTACCAACGATTTTACAGCTCCAATGAATGGAAATGGTGGGATCAGTACGATTTTGACATCACTTTTCACTTCATCTTTGGCCATGTTCACTACTTCAGAGGCCAGTTGTTGGCCGTCCAAAAGGGCGGTATTCATTTTCCAGTTTCCTGCCGCAATTTTCTTTCTCATGATCAGATCTTTTCCGCTAAATATTTCGCGGTTTTATTTTTGGCCGCTAAATTAATCATGTCCTCGGGAAGCCCAACGAAATCGATATTTCCGCCGTTCTGGCCACCTTCAGGTCCCAGGTCAATGATCCAATCCGCACATTTTACAACTTCCATGTTGTGCTCAATGATCAGTACGCTATTGCCTTCATTGACCAGCGCATTTAAAGAATCGAGCAACTTCTGGATGTCATGAAAGTGCAATCCGGTGGTTGGTTCATCAAAAATGAAAAGGATATGGTCCTTCTTTGACAACCCACTGCCTTTCCCCAGAAATGATGCCAGTTTCACACGTTGTGCTTCACCTCCACTGAGTGAATTGGAAGACTGTCCCAACTTCACATACCCCAATCCAACGTCGAAGAGGGGTTTGATCTTGTTAACAATGCCTGTTTTATCCTTAAAAAAGTCCAGGGCCTCTTCTACGGTAAGGTCCAGGATCTCAGAAATATCTTTATCCTGATACTTTACTTCCAGGATCTCTTTCTTGAAGCGCTTTCCATGGCAGTTATCGCAAGTCAAATGCAAATCGGCCATGAACTGCATCTCAATTTTCACTGTGCCTTCCCCCTCGCAGGTTTCGCAACGACCTCCATCTACATTGAAAGAGAAATGGGCCGGCTTGAATCCATTGGTTTTCGAAGCAGGCTGCTCTGCAAAAAGCTGACGGATGTTATCGTAGGCCTTCACATAAGTCACCGGATTGGACCGTGAGCTTTTTCCGATCGGATTTTGATCTACGAATTCAATGTGATTTACCTTCCGGTAATCACCATCCAGTGTGTCAAATTTTCCGGTGATTTCTCCCGTCAAGCCCAGGATCTTACCCAATGCCGGGTAAATAATACGGCGCACCAGGGTGGATTTCCCAGAACCACTCACACCGGTGATCACAGACATGACACCCAAAGGAATTTCTACATCAATGTTTTTGAGGTTGTTTTCCCGTGCCCCTTTCACCCAAAAAGACTGATTCCACTTTCTTCGAATCTTCGGAATCTCTATTTTCTCTTCCCCTTTCAGGTATTTCGCTGTAAATGAATGATCCGTTCCATTGATGCTATTGACTTGTCCCTGGAAGACGAGCTCCCCGCCATGTACGCCCGCAGCGGGTCCGATATCGATGATCTCGTCCGCTTCTTCCATCAACTTTTCCTCGTGTTCGACCACAATCACGGAATTTCCCAGATCGCGTAAAGTTTTCAGTACTTCGATCAATCGATCCGTGTCCCTGGGGTGGAGTCCGATGCTTGGTTCATCAAGCACATACATAGAGCCTACCAATGCGCTTCCTAAAGAGGTCGCCAATTTGATTCGCTGGAATTCACCTCCTGATAAAGTATTGGTCAATCGATTGAGTGTGAGGTACCCCAAGCCAACTTTCTCCAGGTATTGAAGTCGGGTTGTTATTTCATTGATGATCCGGCCCGCAACCTTCTGATCGAACTCAGAAAATTCAATTTGCTCTACAAATGGCCGCAATTCATCTACGGGCATCAAAACCAGGTCTGTGATCGATTTGCCCGCAATCTTCACATAAGAAGCATCCTGGCGCAAACGCGTGCCTTTACAATCCGGGCAATCGGTTTTTCCGCGGTACCTCGAAAGCATCACACGGTATTGGATCTTATGGGTTTGTGATTCCAGAAAGCCAAAAAAGTCCTTGAGGCCATCGAAGTACTCATTTCCTTCCCACAGCAGCTCATATTCTTCATCTGTCAACGCGGCGATCGGACGATGGATCGGGAAGTCAAATCGAATGCCATTTTTCAGAAGTGGTTGCAACCATGAGCGCATGGTCTCACTTCTCCATGGCACAATGGCATCATCATACACGGATAAATTTCTGTCCGGGATCACCAAATCCGGGTCGATCCCCAAAATGCGCCCAAAGCCTTCACACCTTTTACAGGCACCATACGGATTGTTGAAAGCAAAGAAATTGACCGTAGGTTCTTCGAAGGTGATGCCATCCAGTTCAAAGAGATCAGAGAAGGTCTTTCTCTCTTTCCCGGGTATGTCGACGATGCATTTTCCCTCTCCTTCGAAAAAGGCGGTCTGCACGGAATCGCCCAAACGGAATTGTGTTTCCTCGCTATTATTGACCACCGCCCGATCAATCAATATTTCGATCTCACCTTTTGGCGTGTCTTTGATGTCTTCAATGTATTGCAATTCTCCATCGACAAGAATTCTCGTATACCCTTTGCTAAGCAAGACTTTCAGTTCATCATCCAGTGACCGACCTTTCATCGGCATGGGCGTTGTGATCATCACCCGATTGCCTTCGTCGAAAGACAGGATATAATCCACGACACTGGTCACTGTGTCCTTGGTCACTTCCTTTCCGGAAACGGGAGAAATGGTTTTCCCAATCCTGGAAAAGAGCAATTTCAGGTAATCATAGATCTCTGTAGAAGTGCCAATGGTCGAGCGCGGGTTTCGGGTGCTTACTTTCTGCTCAATGGCAATGGCCGGAGCCACTCCTTTGATATAGTCCACTTCCGGTTTTTCCATCCGACCCAAAAACTGGCGGGCATAGGAACTCAGGCTTTCGACATATTTCCGTTGACCTTCGGCAAAAAGGGTATCAAAGGCCAGGGAAGATTTTCCACTTCCTGACAATCCGGTCACCACAACCAGCTTGTTTCGTGGAATGGCCACGTCAATATTTTTCAGGTTATTGACCCGTGCGCCTTTGATCAGAATGTATTGTTTGGGGTCTAATTGTTCGATTGAACTCGACTTTTCCCTACTTTTTTTACTCACTTAATTTGATGGATTTCGACAATTTTGGCCAATTCAACCAAAAAGTTGAACAACTTTAGGGGTATCCCGAATTTCGGTTGACTACAAAAATAGACACAAGAGATTTTGGAATAATCAATCGTTGAGATACATTTGACCCTCTTCAAAACTTTTTTTTACTAAAACAGATAACCAATACAATATGATATAGACCTCTACGTTTTTAACAACAGGTGAACTACATGAATAATTTAAGTTTGAACGATAGCGAATTGCTGTCGGCGTATGTTAAGGGTAACGAGGAGGCCTTTGCGGAGTTGGTTAATCGTCACAAAGACAGGGTTTTCACCACTATTCTTTTGATCGTAAAAGATCGGTACCTCGCGGAAGATTTGATGCAGGAAGTCTTCATCAAAGCCATCAAAACGTTGAAATCCGGGAAGTATAACGAGGAGGGAAAATTCCTTCCCTGGATACTAAGGATCGCGCACAATCTAGCGATCGATCAATTCAGAAAAGAGAAAAGATATCCGATGATCGTCATGGAGGACGGCAGCAGTGTATTCAATACGCTGGAGTTCTCTGAGGAGTCCATCGAAAACAAGCAAATCAAGCAGGATACTCAAAATCTGCTCAAACGGTTGATACAGGAATTACCAGAATCTCAGAAAGAAGTGCTAGTTATGCGGCACTACATGCAAATGAGTTTTCAGGAAATCGCGGACGTTACGGGAGTGAGCATTAACACCGCTCTAGGCAGAATGAGATATGCTTTGATTAACTTAAGGAAGAAATTAAAGCAGAATAATATTGCCTATGACCAAAACTTTTACAAAAAATGATCTTGTACGTTTCGTATACAAAGAGCTTTCAGAAGAAGAGCACAATCAAATAAAAAATTCGGCCATTCAGGATCCTGAACTGGAAGATTCCATCAAAGAACTGGAAGCGACCAGGGATAGTCTGAATAACGTGGTGGCTAGTCCCTCTCAAAGGAGCATTGACAATATTTTGGCATTCTCCAGAGATTACGAGGCTACCGGCGTATCCGAATAAGTCTACTTTGACATTCAGGAACGAGCTGTTGATCTTTTCGTATCAATTGCGGTGATTGGTTGATAATTTTAGGCCATGACCCGGTCGGAAAGATATCAGGCTCTCCATGAGCACCTGGAAGTTGCGGAAATAGCGACTGAAACGGAACTTCACTACGAATCCCCTTTTCAGTTGCTGGTTGCCGTGGTTTTGAGTGCTCAGTGTACCGATAAACGTGTCAATGAAATAGCTCCAAAGCTTTTCGAAGTTTTCCCCGGTCCGGAATTCCTGGCCCACGCAATCTTCGAGGAAGTCTATCCACTTATCAAAAGCATTTCTTATCCAAATAATAAAGCAAAACACCTTATAGGTTTGGGTAAGCAGATGATGGAGGAATTCGGTGGTGAGGTTCCTGATAACAGAGAAGCTTTACAATCTTTACCGGGAGTAGGCCGTAAAACGGCCAACGTAATCCTTTCGGTCTTATTTGATCAGCCTACAATGGCGGTAGACACACATGTTTTTCGTGTGAGTAAACGCCTGGGATTAGTCAATCAAAATGTCAAATCTCCTTTTGACGTTGAAATAAAACTCATTCAAAATATCCCCAAACATCTTGTAGCGAAAGCGGATCAATGGATGATCCTGCACGGGAGATACACTTGTATTGCTAGAAAACCCGCTTGTGACCAGTGTGATGTGGCACATTTCTGTCGCTTCTTCGAAAAGAAATTGCAGAAAGGAACGCTGGAATGATCATTCATCTTTATCACCAATATTTCCGATATCCGGACGAAGGAGGGGCGGTACGGTCTTTCTACCTCGCTCGTCATTTATTAGAAAATGGTCATGAAGTAGTCGTTTTCACCGCGCACAATTCCGAGTCGGGTCATAAACGAATCCATGGCATATCTGTGGAGTATCTTCCGCTTCCGTATGAAAATCAATTTGGATTTGGGAAGCGCATACGTTCTTTTGTAAAATTTGTCTATTTGGCAATCAAGCGATCCAAACAATACCCCAAACCCGACCTGAACTATGTGATCACTACCCCACTAACGACAGGTTTCATTGCGCTTTGGCTTAAGAAGACCAGAAAAATACCGTATGCATTTGAAGTGGGGGATCTATGGCCGGAAGTTCCTATTCAGATGGGAGTGATCAAAAATCAACTTGCACAAAAGTGGTTGTACGCCCTTGAGAGGCGTATTTATGAAAAGGCGAAACATTTGATCGGGCTTTCTCCGGGGATTAAAGATTACATCGAATATTCCTGTGATTTTAAGGTCAAAGCCATCAGCATCCCCAATATGTCGGATTGTGAAGCTTTCCGTCCGCATATGAGAGAAGAAGCAGTTTCTGAAAAACATCCTTTTCAGATCAGTTATATCGGGACCTTCGGCATAGCCAATCAACTGGAAACATTGATCGAATTTGCTCGGCTGTGCGCCAAAGAAAAGTTACCAGTGCATTTCAACTTGATGGGAGAAGGAGGTCGGGAGGAAGTTTTGAAAACTCTTTCTGAGGATTTATCAAATATCTCCTGGCTACCTTTCGGATCACATCATATCGTCAAAACCTTGTTGGAAAACTCTGATGCGATCTATGTTTCCTTTCAGGACATACCTATTCTAGGAACTGGCAGCCCCAATAAATTTTTTGATGGCCTGGCCGCAGGAAAACTGATCATTGTGAATTTCGAAGGCTGGATCAAGGACCTCATTTTAGAAAACGAATGTGGCTTGTATTACCCTCCCGAAGATCCGGAAGACTTACTGAAGAATCTTATTTCATTCATTCAAAGTCCCTCCTTATTAGAATCCTACCAGTCCAATGCGCGTACCCTCGCTGAGGTAGAATTTGAACGAAATAAGTTGTTGGAAGATTGGATGAGGTATTTGGAAGCCTGACTGAAGACATCCCCCACCTAATTTGAACTAAACATCAGGGCTCCTCTTCAATCTACAGGTCTATTTTGCCGATGCTAATTCAGGAAAACCAATCCAGTATGAATCCACGCTCTAATATCAAACCATTAGCATTTCTGGTCATTTTATTACCAGCATTTATTCAAGCACAAATGCCACGAATCACCGTGCAAGGAAATGAATTCGTCGATGAAAACGGAAAAGTATTTGTGTTCCGCGGGTATAGTAGCAGTGATCCGGAAAAGCTGGTTAATCAAGGGAGTTGGAACCTTGCTTATTTTCAGGAAATGCAACGTTGGGGTGCCAATGTGGTAAGGTTTCCTATTCACCCGAAGGCCTGGCGAGCCAGGGGAAAAGAGAATTACCTCGAACTACTGGATCAAGGAGTGGAATGGGCGGCTGCCACAAACATGTATGTGATCATGGATTGGCATAGCATCGGTAATCTGGTTACCGAAAAGTATTTACGAGATATATACGAGACCAATCTGGAAGAGACTTTTGAGTTTTGGAGGATTATCTCCGAACGATATGGAGATAACGCTACCGTGGCACTTTACGAATTGTTCAATGAACCGGTGAGAGACCCAAAGTTTGGCCAACTCAAATGGCAACGCTGGAAAGAAATTCTCGAAGAATTAATCACAGAAATAAGAGCCAATGGCGGAAAAGGAATACCATTGGTAGCCGGATTTAATTGGGCCTATAATTTAAAACCTGTTGAAAATCAGCCCATCGAAGCGGAGGGAATCGCCTATGTGAGCCATCCCTATCCGCAAAAAAGAAAGCAACCCTGGCCAGAAAAATGGACGAAAGATTGGGGCTTTGCCAAGGAAAAGTATCCGGTGATATTGACTGAAATTGGTTACTGCAGAGAAGAGGATCCCGGTGCACACATCCCGGTCATTAGTGACCATAGTTATGGTGAGGCTATTTCCAGTTATTCGGATCAGAACAACATCTCCTACATTGTCTGGGTCTTTGACAAAAACTGGTCACCACAATTGTTCACGGATGATCAATTTACACCCTCCTATCAAGGTACTTTCTGGAAAGAGAAGTTGAATGGGTATTAACTTCGACAAGCTGTCTATGACAGACTGAAGATATTATGGATGAATTCAGTATAAAGCGCGAGAAAGAGATACCGGATATTTTTAGGCATCCTACGGATTTTATGCCTAAAAATTCCCTAGTCGGGCACCCAGCATGACACGCTTATTTTAGTCCTGTCATTTCTGTTTTGTGTTTTTGGGAAACCGAAAATTGGCACCTCAGTTTGACAGCTGAACTGTCAGCCTGAGGCTCTCGAAGGACGACATTGATTAGTCCAAAACCTTAATCTTGATATCCCGATAATGGATCTCACTATCCGGATCATGGGCCTGTAGTCCAATGGTACCGCTACCAATTCGTCGGCCGCCCATTTCCCAACCTTCCGGTTGGGTCCATTCCGTTTGAATGACTCCATTTACGCGAATAGAGACCTTATTTCCCTGAACGGTGATATGGTAATCGAACCACTCATTGTCTTTAGAGGGCGCAGTATATTGATGCGAAAACACTTCACCCTTCTCATTTACTTCTACAATCTTTTGTTCCACATCAGCGGGGACCCAGATATTCACGATCCCGTAAAGGCTTCCCGTTTTCCTGGAGTCCTGATTGGTTGTATTCACCTGTGCTTCAAAACCCGCATCTGGCCAGCCAGTTGCCTGGTATTTGGTATGGAAGTACACACCTGAGTTGGCTCCAGGCAAGGTCTTTACTTGTAAATGCAATTCAAAGTTCTTGAATTCTGTGCCTTCAGGCCCATTATAAAACAGATGAGACCGGCCACCTTTCACAATGAGCACACCATCGTCGACAGTAAAACAATCGGGGTTTTCCGAAGCTGCCTTCCATTCCGAAAGGTCTGCTCCATTAAAAAGGGAAACAAACCCATCATTTTGGGCATAAAGTGAGCAAACAAGCAATAGTGCAAGGAAAGAAAAAGTGGATTTCATGATCTGTAGGTTTGAAAAATGGAAGTTACTGAAATAGTCGGAATAGCGTCAAAATGCTAGAAAGCGTTAGAAGCCTTCAACGCTCATCGGGAATGTAATTAACTTCCCCTCTGCCTGTCAAGACCAAGAAATTAACTTAACAAATGAAACGTAAAATCCTGTTTGGGCTGCTGATCATTCTCATTATTGTCGGAGCTGTGAAGTACTTCACTTTATCTGATTTAAGGGCTAGATACAATCTGCCTGCTGATGATCCTGAAAAAGTGCAATCACTTTTGGCCTCCATGGCTAATGCACATCAAACTCAACTTTGGGAAAACCTGGAAACTTATGAAGTGTCTTTTAGCGAGGAATTTTATGGGTTTATCGGTAAAGTAGGAAATCCTTTTTCAGATGATCAAACCACCTTGTCTTTGAAATACCTTCCAGCAGAATACACCGGTCAACTGACTTTCGACGATGGAGAAGACCAGGGACTCACCTGGGGGATCCAGGATGGTCAAACGTATACCATGACCAATGACAAACAAGTCACCGCCGATGATGATGTGAATATTTTGTTCTGGTTACCCACTTATCAGTACTTCATCGAGTTTGCCTGGAGAATACAAGAAGCGACCCACTTTCAGTACATGGGTATGCATGAAATCAATGGCCAAACCTGTGAAGGGATATTGGCTTCCTGGAACACGGTAGAACCACAACAGGATATCGATCAGTACATTATTTGGCTTAATAAGTCCACTGGCCGCATTGTCAAAATCGAATACACCATTCGAGACATGTATCCCTTCCTGACTGGCGCTGCCTCCCTGGAGAATTATCAAGATTTTGATGGCATCCTTTTGCCCACCGAATTCCCCGTCGAATCCAATTTAGTCCCCGAAGGACTGCTACATACCATGAAGATCCTTGACTTTCGAGGTAATGTTTTTGAATCGAGGGAATTGGAAGTATTATAATTCCTGATCTTAGTAGTTACCATAGTAGCATTGAAGACAACACCTCCTTGAATTGACCAATTTATCGGTCTGGTCCCGGTCCTTTTGATAAGCTACAGCTAAGTCATTATCTTGTTTGATCATGAAGCGGACCATCTTCATCTTTGGGAGCCTTTCTGCCACGTTGTTTCTTCTTTTTGAATTGGGTAAGCTCTCGCTGGTCAAATCGGAAGGGTTTCAGGAGATTTTTCTGGTATTGTCCGGAGTAGCATTCGTAGTGGTTGGGTTTTTACTCGGTGGATTTTTCCGAAAAAGTCCAAAGAAGCGTATACTCAAACCATCACAGCTTAGCAAACAAGAACTCAAGGTCCTTAACCTGATAAATGAAGGTTTTTCAAATCATGAAATAGCAGAACAGTTGTTCATTGACAAACAATTGAAGGAACAGGCACTGTAGGGATTAAGTGTGTAATCATCCAAAAACCAGGGATCTCTTCTTTTAGTCTTGTTGAGGATCGATTTGGTTTCAATTTCCCGGGCCATCCTGCAGTTTACCCATTATTTCTGTTTTTCTTAAACACCAGATTAAAGTCTGTTCTGCCTTTAAGTCACTTTCGATGTAGAATGACGAGCTTGTAAGAATAAGATGCTCATCTAATAGGTCGTGTTGTCGATTTTTACTTCAATTGCACGAGCATATAGATTAGAATGGAAAATCTGGTCAGGGTTTCTTTTGACATTTGGTCTGCATTATTGGCTTTTGGGGTTTTTCAGGGGCTAATGATGCTCCTGGTTTTATTGGGATTTAAGCGAAACCTGGCACTCATGAGTCTGGTAGGACTGGTGTTTGTTGTCGTGCTCAACTTATTCAACCACTTGTTGTTGAGCACTCAGTTGTTCCTTGAATTTCCTCACCTCGTTTATGTTTTCACACCTACCCTCCTTTTATTGGGGCCTTTGTACTACTGGCACATTTGCGCAGCCACTGACCCGGGTAGGAGGCCTAAATCTCCCTGGTTGCATTTGATCCCTTTTGGCATGGCCATAGTGATGCTTGTGCCATTTTATGCTTTATCCGGAATAGAGAAAGTGGCCCAATTAGAACTCCAACAACAAGAGGATTTGATTCCAATGTCCGTGACAACCTATGCATTCATGATCCTTCAGATTGGTCAAAGTTTCATTTATGTAATCCTTGGAAACAAGCAGATCATGGCTTTTAGAAAAGTAGCCATTGGTGAGAAAGGACGGTCAGGCTTTAAGTGGCTGACTCGTTTCGGTTGGGCTTTCGCAGCGTTTTGGTTGCTGGATTTCATCGCCTTAACCAGCTATCTGATCATTGGAGCGATCCATCAACAAGTTTTTTATGCGACGATGCTTGGTGCCGCGATCTTTATCAATGTGCTGGTTGTTTTTATGATTCGGAGCCATAAGGAGTTTCATGACCAGGTGCTCAATCCAAAACGGAGCAAGCCTCAAAATTCAACACAATCCATCGATGAATTAGAAAAGGTACTTACTGATGTTTATCAGGTAATGGATCAGGACAAGCCCTATCTCGACCCGGAACTATCACTTGCTAAATTTTCCAAATTTCTGGAAAAGACACCTCATCAGGTTTCCGAGATATTGAACCTGCGGCTTGGTAAGTCTTTTTATGAATTCATTAATGAATATCGCTATCAGGAAGCCCGAAATAGACTGCAAAGTGATCAGTACAAACATTTAACGATTTTGGCCATCGCCTTCGATTCGGGTTTCAACAATAAGAACACCTTTAATCGGGTGTTTAAAAAATATGCAGGTAAAACCCCTTCCCAGTTTCTGAAAGAGAACTAACCCCGATTCGTCACTCTCGTTCGGGTGTGACGATTCACATAAAACCAGCCTTTAGACTTGACCGAAAATTTCAATGATGAAGAAAAAAGTCAAAGTTTTAATTGGGATTGGCGTCGTATTATTTGTGGTCATGATTGTTGCCTTCACGCCATCGGCAATGGAGCGTCATGTAAACAGAAGGACCTTTGCTGCTTCTAAGGCTGATGTATGGGCAGTGATATCGGATGTAGCTAACTATCACCAATATGCAACCGGCCTTACCGGAGTGACCATCCTCTCGGGAGAAGGCAAAGGAATGATCCGTTCGTGTTCAGACGAGTTAGGATCCTGGAAAGAAACCTGCACGGCCTGGAATGAAGGGACCTCTTATTCATTCAATGTCCATACGGGAAAGGATTATCCGTATCCCTTTAAAACATTCCGCGGAACCTGGAGCATCAATGATTTGCATTTGGATCAAGCGGAATTGGTGATCGAATTTGAATACCAATTCCCCTATCGATGGATGAGCTGGCTATTCAGCGGGGCCACCCACAAGGCCATAGACGAAGGCAATAACACACTGATCAAAAACTGGGAACGGGCCATTCTCCAAAAAGCCAGTTTAATCAGTCAAACAGATGAATGATTTTATGCTTGTAAAAACCCCTCATGCGTTCTGCAATGCCATTAAGCTAAGATTCGCCTACGTGACCCGGTCTGGCGTGACCCGGTCTGGCGTGACCCGGTCACTGCGAAGAATTGAATCGGACCGCCTGGTCGGTCAACACCGAAGCGGCAGTCTTTCTGAATTTCTGCTTCGAAACCATATTTGAGATTGCTTCTTAACATCGCAATGACGGCCCTGTTTCTTAGCTTAATGTCATTGATGCGGGCTGTATGAGGGGGTGGAATTTATCAAAAAGCTTGTGTGAACAGATGGAAAGAGAATTTTAGTGAAACGGTAGGATTTATATAAGAACAAATGCAAACGAGCCCCACGAAGCCGGAGGCTTACGCAGAACGATGATTTCATTCACTGGTTATTTGCAAGAACCCGTCTATCTTGCTTTTGCCACACTCAACAGATAATAGTTGCATAGGATATTAGTCAGGGCTACTTTACCATTGAACCTCTAGCCTTGTGACCCAGAAGTATATCCCACGAAACCTAATCTCGATCAGTCTTCTAGCCATTATGGCCCTTGGATTGATCTTGGGAAATGTGGTGCTCTCGAAAAACCTGGCTTCAGCAAGAGAATACCGGATACAAAAGGTTCAAGACAATACAGTTCGGGAGTTCAGACGTATCATTCAACAGTTCGGGTTATTCGTTGCTTCGACACGATCATTTATGAATCAGGGAAATTTTCCTTCTCAGAAGGACCTGTTCAAATACATGAAGGAAGCATCATTGGGCTCTGAACTGGCAGGTAAGTACATCTTATCTGTGATGGATTCCACGCATAATTTTAATTATTCTTTTGATCATTACCGGATCAATCCATCTGATCTAGTTGGTAGATCGCTTTTAGATTTCACGGACTCCACAGCTTTAATCAAATACCGTCAGGTCATGATGGACGATCAGTTGCACTTATTTAAACCACACAATTTGGTGGAAGGCAAAGTGGGCATATCCATCAACTTTCGACTCTTAAATGGGGGTTTACCAGTCGGATACGTCATTCCAATTATAGATTTTAAATCCGCCCTGGATGAAGTCTACAATCAACCATTTGTAGAGGATTTTGTATTTCATTTCTGTACGGGTACAGGAATAGATTTTGATCGCGAGCAGGTGTATGACGGCTCAAAAGTCTATCATGATCGAGTTGATCCCTTGTACTACGCAAACTTCCCTCTCGAACAAGATGACTTTGTCTATAGTGATTTCAACATCTACGGCTTTGATTTCCGAATTGGTACCGCTTACAAACATCAGACGCCTTTTAATTGGATTCCTTTTGTGTCAGGAGTTTGGTTTATGATTCTGGTCATCCTAACGATCTATATCAATCATCAATCTGCTTTACTGGAAACAACAAATGATGAATTAAAAATTGCTAACGCCGCCAAAATTAAATTCTTCTCGATTCTGGGACATGATGTGAAAAGTCCCCTGACACAAATACATACGATTCTGTCCGTTCACCGGACTGGAAAAGTAAGCACAGAGTTGGTTAATACACACTTACAACAACTTTCAGCCGCGACTGCCAACACCCTCAAGCTCGTAGACCACCTGTTGGAATGGGCGCAATTGAACACCGAGAAAGAACAACCCGACATCCAAAAAGTGGATCTTTTGAAAGTACTTGAACGAGTTGTTCAACTACATCAGACTGCTGCGACATTAAAGGAAATCGATCTGCGGAGCGAATTAAAATCCTCGATGATCATCCAGGGCGATGGAAATATGTTGGAAACCATTTTCCGAAATTTAGTAGGCAATGCGTTGAAATTTACCGAACGAAAAGGAGCCATCGTAATACGAGGGACGCTTGAAAACAAGCAGGTTGTGATTGAAATCATAGATTCAGGGGTGGGCATGACACCCCAGCAAGTTTCAAGAATATTTGAATTTAACAAAGAAGAGCACTCCAGAGGTACCGAGGGTGAAAAAGGAACAGGTTTTGGGATGGTCCTGGTCAAAGAATATTTGGATATCCACAAAGGCAATATTCAAATCAAGAGTGACAAAGATGTTGGCTCCACTTTCACGATCACTTTGCCCATAGAAAGGAGCAATTGATACACAAATCCCGTACCTGTTAGGGGTTTGCAACCCTTACAGGGTTGTCTCCCTTCCCCCCCCAATCACCATCAACTCATCCTCTACTTAATTTCAAGCGTCATACCGGTTTTTGCCGGCTTAAATTCCGAAGGAAATCGAAAAATGTCCGGCGGCCCGCGTAGGGTATCTAATTCACGCTCAATCCCTGATTACGAATCAATGAATCTATATTCATCCTCTATGAGATCTAAAAAAGCAAACAACGCAGGCAGTGCCTTCAAGAACACCTGAAACAAAATTGAGCGTCATACCGGTTTTTGCCGGCTTAAATTCCGAAGGAAGTTGGTAAAAGACCGGTATCTCTTTCGACGCTCTTTCCCCTAATCACCAACAACTCATCCTCTACGACATCCAGAAAACTAAACAACGCCGGTAGCGCCCTCAAAAACACCTGAAACTCCGCTCCCATTTCCGCACCCTCCCGACTCACTTCATCTAAGGTAAGCCTCCGAATCATACGGCTGATCAACCTGACGTCCGTCCCCTCCAGCAGCTCCACCAGCTCCAAAACCATCGGTTCCGTGATTGGGTAAGATTTGGGCAGGTGGATTGTTTTGGTACGAAAGACGAACTTAAAACCAGGATCGATCAACGAATCATTGAGCTAAGAACTGAAAAGGGCTGGAGCCAATCCGATCTCGCCAGGGCTTGCGGTAAGGATCGTCAGGCGATTGAAAAACTGGAGAATGGTAAAGTGAATCCTACGCTTTACAGTTTATATGAAGTGGCCAAGGCTTTGGATGTTCATCCGAAGGTATTGTTGGATTTTTAGTTGGCCGAGTAAGCAATGGAAAGAAGAAGCCGCTAGGTAAAGATTAAAGATCTTTGTATGGCGCATATCCCGAAGAGTATGCACTATACACCTTGTTATGATTTATTATTCAATTTTAATTTTCACGTAGTTCACAAAGGCTGAACAAGCTACTAACATAAATTTTGCATCCTCAAAAGTGACTTCAATATCATCTTCTAAAAGTTAATGACGAATTCTTCGTGAATCGCTTGTATATCCATATAAAGCACACCTTGATTTACGATTACAATATAACCCACACCCCTTCAATCATCAATCCATTTCTGTGAAAATTAGAAAGCAGAGCGTTTGTACAGAAAAGAAGATACTCCCCGAACTTCATAAATCTCAAAACAACTTTCGTAATAACTTAATATCCACTTAAATTTGCGGTTCGTTCGGGATGTGGCGCAGCCCGGTTAGCGCACCACTTTAGGGTAGTGGGGGCCGCTGGTTCGAATCCAGTCATCCCGACAAGAAAGCAAAACCTGAGGTTCTTCCTCAGGTTTTTTCGTTTACGGAAGTTTGTGAATGCATTCATAGAAACCTGAGTAAACGAAAGAACGCGCCTAAGCGCTTGTTTTGCGTTCGGAATTTTTGAGTCTTCTGGATCACTGTAAGTCATCCCGACGAACGAAAGCTGATCAAATGATGGTCAGCTTTTTTTATTGAATTGAGTTAATGGGCGGCCAGGCCGATGCACTGGACACGGCCCACTAGGCGTACCTGTTCAAATTCCAGTCATCACAACATGACCAAGAAGGTTTTTCTACTTGTATAAAGGCATTTTACCTCTAAAAGAAAGAGCAACCCAGTAAAAACCAGATTGCTCCCAAAACAACTAAATATGCAGTCGAGCGACTGCAATTGCGGCGAAGTTAGCCATAAAGTCTGGCAATTACGGACGCAGTACTCCCCCATGAATGAGGAACGAGCACTACTTCAGGCACTTTGGACAGACTGATGACCTCATATTGATGAAATTAAAAATGGCCGATACACTTCACAAAAGCTAAGTCAGTGGCCAACTGGCGTCTGATCGCCTCTTTTTAAAGTCATTCGCATACATCAATATTTGTCTCTCAACAGAAAGTCATAGTCAGTTGCTCGTAGCTAAACATGGGATATATGTAAATATCACCCATCATGATGTAAAGCTTTAGCCTGTCATAGTAAGGATTTTTGTAAGTGCTGAATACTGTCTGGTCAAAAAAAAGCAATGGAAAGTCCTGAATTAAAACCCGCGAAAGTCTATCAATTGTCCTATGCGGTGGATTACGAGCCGGGGACTACCATAGTTAAGCCAATCCTGACCAAAGACACAGGCAGTGTGAATATGTACTCCCTGGATAGAGGTGAAGTGTTTGAGGCTACTGTGTCTCCCTTTGATATCCTTATTCAGGTAATTGAAGGGGTGGCTGAGGTGAACATTGGAGAGAAGTCATACGAGCTTATTGCGGGACAGATCCTGATCATTCCTGCACATAGTTCTCATGAAATGAAGGCCAATGAACGTTTTAAAATGCTGCTGACGGTCATCAAATATGGCTATGAGGAAGTAAGTATTTAATGGAATAAGACATGAGAAGTTGGCGGGAAATTAGGGTCATGATGAAGTGGAGGTTTGCCAATCTCGACGATGCAGATTTTGAAATTGTCAATGGAGACAAGGAGCGAACGCTTGATCAATTGGCCAGCAAACTTCAAAAGACCCGGGTAGAATTGGAACGGCTCATTGCGGAACTCCAACATTATTGAGTGTTTTCGGATTCCTCTCCAATACCATCCGAAACCGAAAAAGTGAATAAATAAGAGTAATACAATAGATAGAATGAAAGAAGGAACGGTTAAGTTTTTTAATGAATCAAAAGGTTTTGGATTTATCAAACCCAATGACTCCAGTTCAGATGTTTTTGTACACGAATCCGGACTTATAGATGACATTCGCGAAAATGACAGAGTGGAATTCGAACTCGAAAGGGGTAAGAAAGGAATGAATGCTGTGAATGTGAAAGTGATCAGCTAATACAACATTGAATCCTGAATGAGGCCACTTGTAAAAAGTGGCTTCGTCATCTAGCCTCTCATGAAGCAACTGAAAATACTTTTTCAGATCACTAACCGAACACTAACACTTGAGAAATACTTTCAAGAGGTCAGCAGACATGAGATGGTTTCGCCTGAAGAAGAAGTGATCCTTGCCCAAAGGATACGAGCTGGCGACCAGATCGCGTTGGAGAAGCTGACAAAGGCCAATCTCAGGTTTGTGGTCTCGGTTGCTAAGCAATATGATCGAGGAGTTCATAACCTGACGCTTGGTGACCTTATCAGTGAGGGAAATATTGGCTTGATACGAGCCGCCACGAAATTTGATGAGTCGCGTGGGTTCAAATTTATCTCCTACGCCGTATGGTGGATACGTCAGGCGATCATCTCTGCAATCAGTCAGCACTCGAGGATCGTTCGCCAACCCATGAACCGGGTCAATAGCTACAATCAAGTCATGCGGTCGGTTTCGGAACTGGAGCAAAAATATCAGCGGGAGCCAACGGATGGAGAGATTGCGGAGGCACTCGATTTCACGGAAGAGTTTGTCAAGGAAATTAAAGGAGTTGGAAGTAAACCGTCCTCACTTGATGCTCCGCTACATGCCGAAAGTGCGTCAACGCTAGTGGACTTAATACAGGACCAGGAATCGCCAGATCCTGAAGGGCCTGTTATTTTGAGCTCTGTGAAAATGGATATTGAAATGGTCCTGAATTCTTTGACGGATCGAGAGTCAGTGGTCCTGGAATTATTGTATGGCTTACGGGGCAGCCGGAGCATGTCTGGTGATGAAATTGCTACGCTGATGGACCTTTCTCGGGAACGCGTTCGGCAGATCAAGGAATGCGCCTTGACCAAATTGAGACAAAAATTCAAAAATGCCCATCACCTCATGTCTCACCTGAGTTAGTGATTGCTCTTAGGAAACCCTCATTCTTGTAGCATGTGGGTATTCTAATTCTCGATTCTGAAATTCAAGGATTTCTTCCTTTTGAATCACTCCCTTCTCAACATTAATAGCGTTTTGAATAGTGGCGTTATTCTTCCATTCCATTTTGCCTGCAATCACAGTAGGCAGGTGAACAATCAGAGCTGCTGAAATAGATCTCGTTGCACTTTCCCATAGGTAGCTAGGCGTATGATCCACCGCATAATAGTCCACATCATCTACAGAAAACATGGGTCGTTTAAAGGTCGTTGGCTTGGCAAAGTAAAATCCCATGCCTTCATCACAGCTCACATCGATGATCAAACTTCCCTTTTTTAGATAGGACCTTTCTTCAAATGTGACAAAGTCCAGCGGCCTGTTTGGGTCTTGAAAAGTTCCATTGATGATGATTTCGGATTCGCTAATGAGCTCATTGAGAGGCCGGGTTGCCCCATCATGCTCCACAACGATCATTCTTGGCTCATCCTGTGTCCCTTTTCTGATACGTACATAATGCACGTCAAGTATCTCTTCCCTTACTTCATGGTCAGGTCTTTGCACACAGATGGTAATGTCTCGGAATCCGTGGGCTTTCAGGGCATAAATGGCCCCTCTGCTTACGGCCCCAAAGCTGAAAATGATTACTTTTCGTTGGTTCCCGTAGTGGCCATCGATGCCTTTCAATTGCATGGCATGAAGAACAGCACAGTAGCCAGCCATCTCATTGTTCTTATAGAAAGTGTGCCGTCCCTTGAGTCCCGTCGGGGACCAAACGAACATGTCTTCAAATGCGATCAGGGTCAGTTTGCGATCGATTGCTGCCTGCGTTATCGCTCGTTGTTGGGCACAGTGAGGATAGCCCCAAATCACTCCTTCTTCCCTCAATTCCTCCAAGTCTGCCAGGACCGGTTTTGCAATGATCACGGAACCAACATCTTGCAATAGCTCACTTCTCGAAGCGAGGCCTCCGGAGAGCGCTGCCATTTCTTCGTCATCCATGTTGAACGGCTTGCCGTATCCTTTTTCAAAGATCAATTGCTCTCTGATGGGTAGCGGTAGCCTGGACAAATGGCCGGGATGAATGGGGTATCTGCGTTCATCTTCTTTTTGTGACGTGCCTACTACTCCGAATTTACTCATTAGACTTTATTGGATTAATACTGGTCATTTATTCCAGGTGAGTGAGGTAAATATTTGGAATAAAAAAGGACAAGATTCTGCACCTTGCCCTCCCTCACCTTAAACGATAATATTGATATGGAATAATCAAACACAAAATTGAAGAAACTACCGCGTGGAAGTGTTACACGTCAGTAGCTGTCTCTTACAGATATCACAGGTCCGACTGTTTATATGAAGAAGTTGTCCTCATGGATGATTCGAATAAAGATGACAATCAATTCCACGATAATCAATCCTAGTACCAATATGGCGTAAAAAGGACCCCATAGTCCAAATAGCCCGGAGACCCACGCCAGAAGGATGAGGCACAATAACGTATTCGATATTTTTTTCAGCAAGGAGGATTTCTAATAATAAGGTAGTTAAGCGCCCGGCAAAGTTGTCTCTCTCTTAAGCGTATATGTTACAGGATCAAAGAAGTGTCTTATATATTTCCCACATGGTTTGATCAGCCGTGATATTGTGTCGGTTATAGATCTTCAAGGTTGCCTTTTCTCTTTTCTTTCAGCTGCTTATAGTACGTTGGGGTAAGGCCCGTGATCTTTTTGAATTGCGTAGATAAGTGTGCACCGCTGCTGTAGTGTAGTTTGTAGGCAATTTCTGAGAGCGTAAGCTCATCATAGATCAATAGCTCTTTAACTCTTTCTACTTTGTGGAGGATAATGAATTGTTGGATGGTAATTCCTTTTACCTCGGAAAAAGTGTTGGCAAGATAGGTGTAATCGTAACCTAGTTTTTCACTGATGTGATCCGAGTAATTTACTTTGGGAACTTCGTCTGAATAGTGGACCATTTCAATTATGACGTTCTTGATCTTCTCTATCAAGATACTTCGGTTGTCTTCCAATAGCTCCAGGCCTGATACCAGAAGGTTTACTTTGAGTTGGTCTTTCTGTTCGGAAGAAATGTCCTCCATGATTTCCACTACTCCTAACTCCACTGAAACATACTTCAGACCCAGCTTTCTTAGTTCTTCTTTCACCAGCAGTTTACACCGCAGGCTGACCATGTACTTGATATACAACTTCATTCAACAGCTTTACCCGTATTCTTCGTGCGAGGGGTGACCAGTACTGCGAGACGGGGCGACTTGTGAAGTACTACTCAGGACATTGGATCAATCCCGAGCTCAGAGAATGGTAATATTTTTTCTGAGGGTGTTTTATCCTGTTTTGGTGAATCGGTTACAGGATGAGACTGGTCTGAATCTAAGTAAAGGTACCGAAATATCAGACAGTTCGTCAGCTCGGAGGGGAAACTGTATCAATACCCATCGGGGAACCGTCCTTACTTTAAATTGACTGATGTGGCGGTTTAATTCATTACATTAGCCAAGTGAGTAGCATTGCTCACTTTCTTTTAATATCAGGGCTAATTGCACCTTTTACTATCCAACCCTCACAAGCCCTGGACTGATCACAAATAAGAAATGACATGAGTCAAAACATAAACATGGCCGTCCTTATCGATGGCGATAACATTCCCTCTGCCCATGTAAAAGAAATGATGGAGGAAATCACCAAATATGGTAATCCAACGATTAAGAGGATATATGGCGACTGGACCCGTCCTGGTTTGAACAAATGGAAAAACCTGTTACTTGAAAATGCAATCACTCCAATTCAACAATATGCCTACACGAGTGGAAAGAATGCCACTGACTCGGCGATGATCATTGATGCGATGGACATTCTGTACAGTGGCAAGGTGGGTGGATTTTGCCTGGTTTCCAGTGATAGTGACTTTACGAAATTGGCGACCCGACTCAGAGAGGCGGGAATGTTGGTCATCGGAATTGGTGAGAAAAAGACACCCGATCCTTTTATTGTGGCCTGTGACAAGTTTGTCTATATCGAAATCCTGAGAAGTCAACCTGATGATAAAACAGCAAAGAAAGAAAAAGGGAAGTCAGATATAGAGAAGATCAGTAATCGTGACATCCAATTGATCCAGTCTACTATCCGGGATCTATCCGATGAAGAGGGCTGGGCTTTCCTGGGTGACGTTGGAAGTCGAATTCAAAAGAAACGACCCAATTTCGATTCCAGAAATTATGGGTTTGAAAAGCTGACCCCATTGATTCAGTCCATTGGTAAGTTCGAAGTGGAGCAAAGAGAAGCGTCTAAGAGTAAACACAAACTGATCTACGTTAGAAACAAGAAAAGGTAACCTAGAGGGTTACCAGATGCCGAATGGGCTTCAAGGAATGCAGGCTCATTTTTCAAACAACCTGCACCTCTTGTTTTAGCCCAATAATTCAAACTAATCGGGCTCAAATTTTCTTCACCTCGATAGCGTTGTATCCTTTTTCGCCTTTTTCAATTTTGAATCGGACTTTATCATTGTCGAAGATCGTACCATCAACATTGGACCCATGAACAAAATATTGATCTAGAACGCCTTGCTGAACAATAAAACCAAACCCCTTTTCTTCATTGTAGAATTTGACAGTTCCGCGTCTTTCTGCATCGACATCTACTGCCGCTGATCTAGGAATGCTCACTTCAATTTGCGAAGCATCGATCTCCATGGTGGCATCTTTTTCCTCTGGTGGAGTATCGGTCAGATTGCCATTATCATCTACATAGACCATCATATTGTCCAGATCCCCAGATGTTGAATTTGCTTTTCTGAGCTCTTTTTTCTCTGCCTTTTGCTTGCGCTTCTGGAGTCTCTTCTTCTCCTTTTCTCTTTTTTGGAATGTACTTTGGGATCTTCCCATATAGTAATTGGATTAGTTATAAAATTATCATCATCACGATGACTTGTCTTTCATGATTGAATCTCCCAGGCTGTTTTTTCGCTGAAGAACTTTACGGTCCTTCTGTTTGCGAATGTCTCCGGCCCTTGAAGTTTCATGAATCTTGGCAGTACCGGAAAAATTAGCGCCTACTGATTTGGGAAGTATGATTCTCTTAATAGTAAAGATTTACTTGTAAAATTTTACTTCAAAACAGAGGGAGGACATCTGGATTTAAACCAGATTCAAACGTAAAGTAAATTCAAAATGAGAATGCTAAACGAGGGACTGTCGAATTGACAGGTAATCGAACTATTTTATCTCACAGTCGGGATTAACCTTCTTGTGCGGCGCAATGGTACGGAAATTTTTTTACCTAGCCTAAACTGTGAAGCAAGGAAAAGATAGGAAGAAAAATTTGATAGAAGTTCATCATATCATAGTTCTAATATGAAACCTGTATTGATGATTCTACCGTCCGTAGGAGCTCATATCTCAGGAATTAATGATTTGAAAACTGACCCCCATTGATTCAGTCCATTGTTAAGTTCGAAGTGAAGCCAAGGGAAGCGTCTAAGAGTAAACACAAACTGATCTATGTAGGAATAAGAAACGATAGCTAGCGTATTTGCTGGAAATCTTCCGAATCAAACCAGTCATCTGATGTATCACTGTACCATAAGGAAAGGCACTAACTTTTAGAAAGACTATCCATGCAAATCTCGCTCTATCAGCACCTTAAGCCCTTCCTTTGTAATCCAGGTTATAGCATCTTGATCTTGTTTTTGGAATTGAGCTTTGCTAACAGAAATGATTATGGACTTGTGATCTGTAGCCACATTATTCTCTTCGCCATGTCGCAAGCGATAGTGGTATATTTTACTTTCAGGTAAGTGCAGCGATTCAGTAATCTCTGTGTTTTCACCAAGTTTTCTTATATCACCCTTCGACAGCCTGATTCGGATAAAATTTTGTTGTATTCTCAGCTTCATGAACCCGGCGTTGAAACAGGTGCCTTTTCTTTAAATCTTAACCTTCCACCTTCAATCGGAATGGCTGCTTTAACCAGGATTGTGAATATAAATGCGCCCATAGCCCAAATACCGATGGTCACCCCTACTTCAATCAAAGTTGGGGAATACTCCACAATGTCCCCATAAGGTCCGGGAATGAAGCCTGGAATGATCAATCCCATTCCCTTCTCAATCCAAATGGCAACAAAAAGTAGCAAACAGGCCGCGTTCAGCCACTTCAGATCTTTCCTGAATACATGTAAAGTAAGAATCCCGGTAGCAATCAGGTTCATACCAATGGAAGTGTAGATCCACGGCATAAGGGCATTTTTCCCATCCAACCCAAAGTACAGGTACACGGCACTGATGCTGTGGTGAGTCGGGGCGTAAAACTCTTTGAACAATTCAGAGAAAAGCATGATCAGGTTGATCTGCGCGGCAACAGCTACCACCATTGAGATTTTTCGAATCGACGTTTTTGCAATCTTGTAATCTGTATAATGGTGAATGACTTGCAAAACCAGAATAATCAGTGCAGGTCCGGCGGCAAACGCAGAAGCCAGAAAACGAGGCCCCAACAGCGCATTGTTCCAAAAAGGTCGTGCCGGAAGTCCGGCGTAAAGGAATGCGGTTACCATATGAATCCCCACTGCCCAAAAAACAGACAGGAATACACCGGGTAGATAGATGTTTTTATTGGGTTCCTTACCCTGGTACTTCGAGATGATAATGTAAAGGGGTATCGTAATATTGATGATCAGATAGCCATTTAGGACAATCACATCCCACGCAAGCATAGAATCCGGCCAGTTGAACCGACCGATGCCCGGGATCAGGTGCCATGCCCGAATCGGTCCACCCAGGTCTACCGTAACAAAAGCCAGACACATGATCAGGGCAGATGCAGCCAATCCCTCACCAATCAATACGGCTTTGGAAAAATCAAAATCATGGAGTACATAGGTAGGCAATACAAGCATAACAGCTGCGGCCGCTACGCCTACCAGAAAGGTAAAGTTGGAAATATATAACCCCCAGCTTACCCGGTCATTCATACCTGTAGCCGCCAATCCTTCATTGAGTTGCTGATGGAAGCAATAGGCCCCCAGGAGCATCAATATGGTTAGACTTCCCATCCAAATATGATAGGACTTGCTGCCTTGCAGGGCTTCGTTGAGCCCATCTCTGGCCATACTGGCGAATATTGTGAATTGCTTCATCATCAGTCCATGAAATACCAGAATTTGGGTTCTGTGCCCAAATCTTCCTTGAGTCTAAATACTTTCTTATTTGCCAGGACCCATCGAATATCACTATCCGGATCCAGAAGATTCCCAAAAATTCTTGCCCCGGTAGGACAAGCTTCCACGCATGCAGGATTCTTACCATTTCGACTTCTTTGGATGCAAAAAGTGCACTTTTCCATGACTCCTTTGCTTCGTAACCTATTACCCAGGTAATGCTGCACGAGATTGATCTCTTCTTCAGGCACCTGAGGTGCAGACCAGTTGAAACGTCGGCCATCATAGGGACATGCCGCCATGCAATAGCGACAACCAATGCACCAATCATAGTCAATCACTACGATCCCGTCTTGTTCCTTCCAGGTGGCTTTAACCGGGCATACATCCACACACGGGGGATTTTCGCAATGAAAACATTGCGTTCCCATATAAAAATGACCTTCCGCCGGCACTTCATGATAGTAATCATCTTCTGAGTCTTCGAAATTGATCGACCCGTTCTTGTGCTCGTGGATCCGGATGTACTGCATCTGGGAATTCCGGTCCTGGTTATTCTCCTGAACACAGGCATTCACACAATCCATGTATCCCTGACACTTTGAAATATTGAACGCATACCCGAACAAGACCCCTTTGATGGCATCTTTGGAAGACACTTTGGCACGTTTACCGTGGTTTATCTCATAAAGTCGCTCCAATCGGTTGACCGTATCTTCTTTTTCCTGATCCGTCATTAGCTGGTAATTGCCTTTGAAAAACTCTTCCCACTCCAACTGCTTTTTCTCCTTCGTCTCATCTGAGGCCATTACACTACAGGACGAGTTGGCAAGTCCCGTTCCGGCCATCAGTCCGGCAGTAAGAGATTTAAACATGCCTCGCCTACTTGTCTTCTTATTTAGTTTTTGATCAAAGCCATCTTGCTTACATGAGCAGCTTGCCGATCCGCAGCCTGGAGAAGGGTTGGTCATATTGTCGTTTGAATCACTCATTGATATCTCACTGATTTTGTTCAAGTAATTTGACCGTATTTAACCTGGCTGGCCACCTGCTGGATATTTTCGGTTCGTGTGGATTATGACAACTCACACAATTATTGATCGTTCTTGGCTTCACCCAGCCACCGACTCTTTTGCCATGAGCACCCCCTAGCCAGTCTTTGGCCTGTGAGGAGTGACACTGGGCACACTGCTGATAGCTATGGTTAAAATCAATGGGTGTTTTACCCAGAGATGTAAGCTGATCTGGCTGTTCCAGGTCGTGACAAGTCTTACAATCCATCACTGAACCGGTCGCATGGTTCAATTGGATATTCCAATGAGCATCTGCTTCTTTATTAGCCAGTTTCTTCGACACATCCGTATGACAGTTACTACAAGGAAAGGAAGTTAGATGTTTCGTTCGGGTAAGCACAAGGGTTTCCTGTTGGCGTTGTTGGGTTTCACTGATCAGCTCTTCGTTTTGATCAAGGTTGACCAACGCTTTTTGGAGATCATCCATCAATGTTCGCATCTCCTCATTGTATTCGACGGAATCCTGAACGGTTTTCGGTAAGGCATGCAAGACTCCATGAGGATGACCCGTATCAACGATATGAATACCTGCGTCCTCGGAATGATCGCCACAGGCAATCAAAAGCAAAAGAACGACACCCCATAAGTGAATGTTATAGCGATTCATTGGCTTAATTTTATCCATTCAATTAATGGTTTTTGAGTGGTAGCAGGTAATGAGTCCCATTGGATGAACCTGAATTTATTGACCGCTGTGGTATGGCATTGGCGACAATTGACCCTTTCCGGGTGACTCACCAGTATTTCCCTGGGAGCGGCCGGTCCCGCATGGCAGGCCAGACAGTTTTCGCGCATCTGCAAGTCATGGGGTGTTGGCGGCGGACTTCCTGGCAAAGCCGCTCTACCCAATTCAGGATGTTGGCTTTTTGTCCATTGGGTTGCAGCGAAAAGTCGCTCAGTTTTCACGGGCACATGGCATTGTTTACAATTGATCAATTCCGGATGTGGTGTTATCGGAGCAAATTTTTTAAACTCTTCAACATATCCGCCATTCTTATGGCATTGCAAACAGGATTGATCCCCAATACCCTGCTCACTTAACAGTGGATGAGGGATCACAGGAGGAGCTCCGGCATAGGCCCGGTTATCGTAGTACTCTGTCAGAGATTTCCTGTTAGGATTTTCGACCGTCATGGTTTCATAATCGATATCTCCTGGACCTCTTTTGAAAACTCCTGATTCGAGTGGTAATGAGGGTTCAAATCTAGTGGGTTCAAATCGGCTTGATACCTCATTTTCAGCCTGGATACTCGCATCTAAGACATAAATGGCAGCTGCCGTGAGCACCACTACCAAACTGATCATTCTTGTTTTAGCTCTAAACACCGCTGTATTTTTCTACCTTAACTGCACATTTTTTATAATCCGGCTGCTTCGAAATGGGACAAAAAGCATCCAGCGTAAGCTCGTTGATCAGGAATTGCTCATCAAAGAAGGGCACAAACACATGTCCCTGAGCCGGTTTTCCTCGTTCATCAACTGAGGCAGGCATCACGATCTCTCCTCTTCGTGACGTTATCTTCACCAGGTTTCCGGTACGGATGTTCATGCGTCGCGCATCTTCGGGATGTAACTCAACATAACTATTCGGAACCGCCTGATGCAGCACGGAAACCCTTCTGGTCATTGACCCTGTATGCCAATGTTCAACTACCCGACCTGTATTCAACCAGAAAGGATATTCCTGATCAGGTATTTCGGGTGGCGCCTCGTAAGGCCTTGCCAGGATCCAGGCTTTTCCATCCGGTTTGCCATAGAAGTCAAATCCTTCTCGCGAACAAGCTGGATCATATGTCGGATTAAATCTCCATTTGGTACTTTTCCCTTCGAAAAATGGCCATTGGACTCCCGGTTGGGATTTTAGTACTTCATAGGGTGCCATACCATGTTTCGGTCCTTCATGGAAGCGGCCATATTCTTTCCATATTTCTTGGATGTGACTTTCTTCGGACCAGGGGAATAGCTTTTCAAAGCCTAGTCGTCGGGCTACTTCTATCAGTTGCCAGGTATCACTCATTGCCTCACCTGGTGGTTCCAACATCTGTTCAAAATGTTGGGTCATTCGCTCTGAATTGCCGAACATACCTTCTCTCTCAATCCACATGGCGGAGGGCAGGATCACATCAGCGATTGCGGTAGTGGGTGTGGGATATACATCTGAAACCACCACAAACCTGTCATCTTTTAAAGCACCATCCCGGTAACGACTGAGCTTGGGCATGGTTACCATCGGGTTGGTGACCTGTATCCACATGAACTTCAGATCGCCCCTGTCCAATGCTCGGAACATCTCTACGGTATGATAGGTGGGCTTTGCTGGTATGTTCTCAACAGGAACCTGCCATATTTCTGCGGCCTTCTGTCGTGATTTTTCATTCATCACCACCCCATGTGGCAATTTGTGGGTCAGTGTTCCCACTTCTCTCACCGTTCCGCAGGCGCTTGGTTGCCCCGTTAGAGAGAAAGGACTATTTCCCGGGGTAGAAATTTTACCAGTAAGCAGGTGAATATTGTAAATCAGGTTGTTGATCCAGGTACCTCGTGTATGCTGATTGGCACCCATGCACCAAAAGGACATGACTTTCAGGTTGGGATTGCCGTAAAGTGAAGCCAGGTATTTCAGATCTTGGGCAGAAACTCCCGAAAGCTCCTGAATGGATTCAGGTTTGTAGTCTTCCAAAAAGTCCTTGTATTGATCAAAATCAATATTGCTGGTTTCGTCCTTAAACTGAAAACCATCTTCAAGACCATAGCCAATGTTGGTTTTACCTTTTTTAATCGTGGTATGTTTTTCTACAAAACGCGTATTAACCCAGCCATTTTTCACTATCTCATGGCAAATCGCATTGGCCACAGCTAAATCGGCTTGTGGCTTGAAAAGAATAGAACGGTCCGCCGCTACGCTGGTACGGGTTGTACGGGTTGCCAGATCAATGATCTTGACATTTTTCCGATTGAGGCGATTGTCCAATAACCTCGAAAACAATACCGGGTGCATTTCCGCCATATTGTTTCCCCAAAGCACAAAAACATCTGCATGATCAATGTCTTCATAACAGCCCATGGGTTCATCCATACCGAAAGTGGTCAAAAAACCGGTTACCGCACTGGCCATGCACAACCTTGCATTCGCCTCCAGATTGTTGGTACCAATGGCCCCTTTCATAAGCTTGGAGGCCACATAGCCATCTGGAATGGTCCATTGTCCCGAGCCATACAAGGCCACTGAGTCCTTCCCGTAATCGCGAATAGCTTCTCGCATTTTGGAAGCCACCAGGTCCAAAGCTTCCTCCATTGACGTTTCCACCATTCGACCATTCTTACGTACAAGAGGTTTGGTAAGCCGGTCTTTCCCATATAAGGACATCACTGAGTGATACCCTTTGACACAGCAAAGCCCTTTATTGACGGTACTTTGTGGATCACCCTTCACCGCTACGGCCTTTTTGTCCTGGATTCCTACAAGCAAGCCACATCCTACGCCACAGAACCGGCAAGGAGACTTTTTCCAGGTAATATCGCCAGCAGGCAAGCCCTTTTCCTGTTCTTCAGCAAATACGATACCCGGAAACATAGCGGCTGCCGCTACGAAAGCCGAGGCTTTTGCGGCCATTCTCAAGAATTGCCTTCTGTCAAGTTTCGACTTATCTAAGGTTTCATTCATAGCCTGAGACTAACGTGATGTGTCTGATTTTTTTATTGTTTTCCACATTCCTGTAGAGTTGCTGTTCCTCGTCCTCATTTGAGGTATCCGTTATCAAAACCAATACTTCCTGATTTTCCGCCGGGTATATCTCACAACTAGATATCTTTCTGATTTCAGCCACCAATTGTTGCTTTTGGTCCGTGTGCGGAACTATGATATAACTCTTAACAGGCATTGGGTTTAATCTTTTGAAAGTCTTATCTGAAGCAGAGATAAGTTCTTTATCACTATATCTTCATTATGTAAGTCATGACTATTTATGATATTTATCATGTTAGTGGAGTACGTGATTAAAATAGATCCCTAAGAAAATTGATGCTATTTTGGAAAAATGAAATTGATCAGGCAGGGATGGGTGAGCCTTCTTTCCCTCAGATCTTCGCAGCCCTGGCCAATGCGATATAGGGCTACAAACAAGCGTCTTTATCAGCAGCCGTTTCTCGGTGAAGCGGTGAAATTGGGTTAGGCATTAGCTTTAGGATTGCATAAAAATGTGCGATTCTAGTCACTAGACCCACATTTCAGGGTTATAATCCATTTACCCCGTTCAGATAAAAGATGGTTTTTGTTTGGTTGTTTTGTGAATCATTGTAAGTCAGTTAGCTCTAAAAGATACTTTTTTATGGTAACTACTATAGGTCGATAAGCCAGGCCATTAGTTGACAATCAAGTGGATTAGAGCATGGAAATTTCGAACTAGCATTTTTAAAGCAGCGACTTTATTTGAAGTTCACTGCCAAGTGATCCATGATCCAATACAGACAACTTGCACACCCTAAATTCAGGTAACATTTTTCGGGCCTCCAGGATTTTGTCCTTTTCTTCTCAACATCAGAAATGTTTATTATAGATAAATATTTATTGTTTATCGATAAATATTTATCTATAATTGCTGTATGATTAGAAAGAAATCAATACACCCCGAACTAAACAATTTGATTTTTAAAGGTCTAAAGTTGATCGCATGGGTCATCTTCATTGGGCTATGCATCGAGGTTGGTGGCTGGATTGTAAATTTTGTTTCCAGTCTTGTTCGTCCTGAATTGAGTGGAAAACTTTATAAGAAGTTGGATTTAAGCGAAATGCATGAGCGAAGTAAATGGGCTTTTTACGGTATTTATAGCTTTGTATTGGTAATCGCGATTCTGAAAGCACATCTGTTTCAAATAGTCGTCAGGTTGGTCACCAAAATTGATTTGTCAAAACCATTCAACCGTTTTGTTTCCAAACAGATTTCGCAAATCAGTTACTACACCCTTTCCATTGGAGTATTCAGCTTCGTAGCACGGCAAACAGTTCAGCAATTACAAAGCCGTGGTTATAGTATTGACATACTTAACCAATTCTGGCCTGATAGTCAGGCATTTATTCTGATGGCAGCAATTGTCTATGTCATTGCCATTATTTTCTCGAAAGGGGTTGAGTATCAGGAAGAATTAGAAGAAACAGTATAGATAATGGCAATTATTGTTCACCTGGATGTAATGATGGCAAAGCGTAAAATGTCATTGAATGAACTTTCGGAAAAGGTAGATATTTCTCTGGCTAATCTGTCCAAGCTCAAAACTGGTAAAGTAAAGGCGATTCGCTTTAGCACGCTCAATGCCGTCTGCGAAGCTTTAGATTGTCAACCTGGGGATTTGTTGGAATACTCAAGGGAGGAATAAAATTTTTTAAAAAAAACTGTGACTTTTTAAAGACGTCTGCGAATAATCCGCAGATAGTATTCAGGAACATGCAGTACGCAAATGAATGATATTAGTAAGAGTCAACAGTTTAGTCGCCTTTTAGAAAGTCATAAAGGGATTTTGATCAAAGTCGCTAGAACATACTGCCAAAGGTCGGAAGAAAGGCAGGACTTAATTCAAGAGATCAGAATTCAAATTTGGCTATCTCTGACAAAGTACAAACCAGAATTCAAAATGTCTACCTGGCTTTACAGAATAGCTATAAATACTGCGATCTCCTTTTATAGAAAAGACAAGCAGAGGCAACTAAATGCTGTGAAACTGGATGATGAAATTCAAGAAACTGATGAATCCAGCGAAGTTGACAAAGAACATCAACTGACTTTGTTAGAAAACTTTATTCAGGAGTTAGATGAATTTGACAAAGCACTAATGCTCCTCTACTTGGAAGGTAAAAAATATGAGGAAATCAGCAATATTTTGGGACTGACAAAAAGTAACGTTGGCACCAAAATAGGTAGAATTAAAAGTGATTTAAAAAGAAAATTCTCAAAATTGAAATGATGCAAGAACTAGAATTAAAAGCACTTTGGGAAACCTCTAATGAGCGTTTAGAGGAAAGTTTGAACATTCCACAATCTGTAGAAATTAAGCGGTCAAGATTGCAACATTATGTAGCATCTATGAAGCCTCTTAAAATTTTCGCTACTCTAGTCGGATGTCTTTGGGTTGGGGTAGGAACGTATGTATTAAGCAATTTATTCTTAAATTCTTTTGAACAAACAAGTGGATTTTTCCTTGTCTCGGCTGCACTACAAGTACTAATTACCCTCATTGCTTTGATCGTCTATATTCATCAATTGATTGGAATTTATAACATCAATCTTTCAGCAACCATTCTTAAAACTCAAAGAGATTTAGTAAGCCTCAAAACGTCTACACTTTGGGTAACTCGCATACTGTTTTTGCAATTGCCATTATGGACAACTTTTTATTGGAATGTGAGCATGCTTGAGAATGGAAACTGGTTTCTATGGATTTTGCAGGGAACAGTAACAATGCTATTCACTATCACGGCGGTTTGGCTCTTCTTCAACATTAAATATGAGAATAGAAATAAGAAATGGTTTCGTCTGATTTTTAATGGAAAAGAATGGACACCACTTATGGAATCGATGGAGCTTTTAAATAAAATCAAATTACTTGAAAACTAAATGAAACCTGACCATGAAAAACAGAAACAGACTGCACATTGACTGGATCATACAATTAACTTTCTGTGCTTTCATATTATCTCTGGCTGCTTGCAAAGAGAACAAAGCATCAGCTCAAAGCAGTGCCAAATCCGGGATGCGAGCGCCAAATATTGACATACATACGGCTGTACTAACTGACAATCGTGAAGTAGTTAAAGAACATATTGAAGCCGGCTCTGACCTAAATGAAATAGAAAGGATCGGTGGTTCAAGTCCTTTAATCAGCGCGGCGTTGTTTGGTAAAAAAGAAATAGCAAAAATGCTTATTCAGGCTGGTGCTGATTTAAACCTGCAGAACAATGATGGCTCCACTGCATTAATTACTGCCGCTTTCTTTTGTAGACCTGAAATAGTTAAGATGTTAATAGATAAAAAAGCAGATATGACCTTAAAAAACAGATACAACCAGACTGCTTATGATGCTGTAGCTGGTTCATTTGAAAGTGTTAAGCCTTCTTATGAAATGCTTGGTCAAATGCTTCAACCAATGGGTTTAAAACTAGACTTTGAATATCTTGAAAAGACCAGACCAGAAATTGCCTCCCTTCTCAAATAGGTTTCCCGTTAGTATGAAAATGAATACAACACAATGCTAACCGCTATCAATCCAAAATTGCCAATGCGTAGCAAATCGGCCACTAGAGATTATTATGTAAACCAGCTAGGTTTTCAGGAAATTGGAGACTATGCACAGTATTTGATGGTTGTGAAAGATCAGATTGAGATTCATTTTTTTGAATTCAAAGCACTTGATCCGAAAGAAAACTATGGACAGGTGTACATACGTACCAACCAGATTGACCAATTGTATCAAAAGCTTCTCGACAACAATACTGAGATTCATCCTAATGGACATTTGGAAACCAAACCCTGGGGTCAAAAAGAATTCTCATTATTGGATCCGGATAATAACCTGTTAACATTTGGGCAGAAGGATTAGTGATGTTAACGGAATCGAGAAGATACGATATTGATTGGTTGCGTGTAATAGCAATTGGCTTACTGCTACTTTATCATGTTGCAATTGGATTTCAAAAATGGGGCTTATTGATCGGTTTTATTACGAATAGCACCTCTATTGATTCCATTTGGCCACTAATGACTATGCTTAATGTTTGGAGGATACCATTGCTGTTTTTCGTGTCTGGTATGGGCGTATATTTTGCGCTACAAAATCGCAATTGGAAGCAACTCCTGAAGGAGAGAAGTATACGAATATTTATTCCCTATGTATTTGGAATGCTAACAATCGTCCCAATTCAAATGTATCTGATGCAGAGGTACTACAATTTTGAAACCAACTATAGTCCTAACCCGGCGCACCTATGGTTTCTAGGTAACATATTTATTTATGTTATCATACTAGTACCGATCTTCAACTATCTGAAGAACAATTCAGAAGGAAAAGTAGCCACTTGGATTAGAACGGTAATAAGTAATCCCATAGGCTTATTGCTGGTAACAGGAGTATTTATCGCTGAAGCACTGCTACTTCAACCTGATATCTACGAAATGTATGCGATGACGTGGCATGGTTTTTTTCTGGGTCTGATCGCATTCATGTTTGGGTTTTGCTTTGTCTTAACTGGTCATCCATTTTGGAAAATGATCTACAAATGGAAGTGGCTGTTTTTAGTATCAGCCATTTCCTTGTATGTAAATCGGTTGTTTCAAAATCAAATTCAAGGATATACGATGCTTATGGTCGTTGAATCAACCCTTTGGGTCTATTCTATTTTAGCCTTCGGTTTTAAGTATCTGAATTATTCCAATCGAGCATTGAGGTATTTAAACCAGGCGGCATATCCGGTCTATGTCGTTCACATGATTTTCTTATTTCTGGCCTCCTTAGTCATCTTCCCTTTAGCATTAAATCCGTATTTGAAATTCACTTTGGTTCTCTTGGCAACATGCCTTGGAAGTCTCGCTTCTTATGAATTTGTGATTAAAAGAGTAAAAGTGCTAAGGCCTTTATTTGGTTTGAAAACCAATCTTTAGCAGGAAAGGAAAGTGGCACTTAAAGTCAATTAAAAACTCAAAATCTTTTACTAAAACATGAACATTACAGTAAGAAATACTTGTCTTTTTCTCGTATTTATCACTTCCTTTTTTGCCTGCGATAAGCAAAAAGAATCCAACCAAGAAGAATCACCAAAGACCTCAAAAATTAATTTGGTTGATTCTATAACCAAACCATTGGACGGCTTCATTCTCCAGGTAATGGAAAAGCAACAAATAGTCGGCTTAGGGGCTGCAATTATTGTCGACAAAGAATTGGTTTGGATCAAAGGTTTTGGTTTTGCTGATAAAGAGAAGCAAATAGCTTTCACGCCAAATACGGTAATGTGTATCGCATCCATAAGCAAAACATTTACGGGAGCTACGCTGATGAAAGCTGTAGAAGACGGATTGGTGTCTTTAGACGAGGATATTAATAACTACCTGCCCTTTAAAGTTATCAACCCCCATTTTCCCGACGAAAAAATAACGCTAAGGCATCTGGCAACACACACGTCCAGTTTGGTTGATGATTATGATGTCTACGATAAGACATACAATTTTGAAAACGAAGAACCTGAAGCTTTGGGAGACTTCTTAAGAAGCTATTATACTCCAGCCGGCAAGTTTTACTCAGAGAAGAATTTCCTGGACAAAAGGCCCGGTACTTATCGTGATTATTCCAATATAGCAGCAGGCTTGGCAGGCTATATCGTGGAACTTCAGACAGGGAAAAAACTAGGTGAATATGGTAAAGATCAAATTTTTGAGCCATTGAAAATGACCAATACTGGCTGGTCTTTAGCTGATGTAGATGTAGACAATCATTCAGTGCAATATGAACTAGTAGAAGATTCAGTCATAACAATCCCATTATATAGCCTCACAACATACCCTGACGGAGGGGTCCGTACTTCAGTTTCAGATCTATCCAGGTTTTTTGTGGCTCTGCTAAATGAAGGAGAATACAAACAGACAAGAATATTGAAAGAGGAAACGGTCAGGGAAATGTTACGATTTCAGTTTAATGAATCAAACAAACCTGAGAACATCAATTTGGAAGAGCCTAACAAGAACTCTGGAATTTTCTGGTCAACAAAAAGAGATGTCACCTTAATGGGACATGGCGGTAGTGATTACGGTGTAAGTGCTGATATGTTTTGTGATTTACAAAAAGAAGTTGGGATAATCGTATTTAGTAATACAGGAGAAGGAGATACCTATCACATATATAATGAACTATGGAAGTATGGTAAGCTAATTAGAAACTCGGGGGACTAATATCGATAGCATATGATACCTATCATTTACTTAATCGTTTCCGCAATCGTAATTCTGTTACTCACAACTAGACAAAAAAACTATTGGACCGCACCATCTGGCATGACTCTGACTCTTAAACGAGAAGTTTTAGTCTGTTTAATTTGTTTCGGATTGTCATATGCTTCCATTGAATTTCATAAAAAGAAGGAAAGAAATCACACCCAGTTTAGCATTGGGAGTCTGGATCAGAAGTCAATTGATCAGATTAATTACTTGGATAGAAAGTTAGCCGGAACATGGGATCTTGAGGCTAAGAGGAAAGGCAAAGTATTTAAAAATGTTGCAATCTATCTAATACCAGTTTCCTTACTTCTTTTTATTGGAAGCTTAAAAGGAAGATTGATATTATTCTTCATTTTCTCCCAGGGATATGTTTTGACCGAAACGATGACTGGATTAGCAAAAGGATTAATCGATCGGTATCGACCATTTGCCTATTTGTCAAATGATGCTGTCAAATTCTTAAATGACGAATCAAAAGAAGAATTTTTAGAAGACATTGTGGATTACGATATTCTAAACTCATTCTTCTCTGGTGATGCCAGTATTGTTGCTTTCAGCTTTACATTCTTCGCATTTTCTTATAGTAGTTGTTACGGTCAGAGTAAACTAAAACCCTTGATCTGGATCGTTGCAGTCAGTAGTATTTCACTCGGATGTTATTACCGAACCATATCAGGTAAACACTTTCCTACGGATGTTTTGATTGGTGCTCTAGTTGGTGCTTTTGTTGCATTTTTTATATTAGGAATTCATCAAAAGTTAGCTACATAAATACTTCTTGAATAGCACTCACTAGCATATATATAACAGGGAAACTGTCCTGGAATGAGCCTATCGTGAGCTTTAGTTTGAGTACGGGGCTGGAGTTGGTCTTCAACTATGCTTGAGTATTAGAAACTACGGGTCGATTCAAATTTCCGATAGTGCTAAATATGCGATTCAAGCCAATAAGCGCACATTTCAGGTTCATAATTCATTTACCCCGTCTCAAAATAAAGGTGCATTATTCGGTACGTCTTTTAAAAATGAGTTTGTACCTATCTGTATTTCAATGATTTACGAGGGGTATTATCGGACAGTCATCCCGACTTCAGCCGTTGACTAGTGTAAATACACTTGCGTTAACGGCTGTTTCATTTTTAAGAGGATGCTGTTCGAGGTTAAGAGAACAACAACTTCCGTCGGGCGGCCCGACTTTCAAACTTTCGTGGATAATTCGTTTCAATTGAATGGATAAGAGTTTGGAGAATTATGCAATTGACCCTAGCGATAATACTGGTCAGCTTTTTTAATTGAATTGAGTTAATGGGCGGGCCGATCAGGCCGTTCACACTTTTAATTCAAAACCACCAAAATCAATTCAAAAACTGATTTCTGTCATATCGACTAAGGGCTGAAAACGAGTTCTTTGGGCCACGTAATTGATCACTTCTGACTTCTTAACCCAAACTTGAATGACCAGAATAAATCATCTAATCCTACTTTTCTTTTTTAGCTTTATTTCATTCCCCACTATTGCTCAGCTTACGTTTGGTACGCAAGTTCGACCCAGAGCGGAATTTCGAAATGGCTTTAAAACACTGAATGGAGATGACAGATCGCCTGCCTTTTTCATAGAACAACGTGCCAGATTGTTTGCCGATTACGACACGGAAAAATTTCGGGTCCGGGTCAATTTTCAGGATGTGAGAATCTGGGGTAGCACCAGCCAAATCTATAAAACGGATCCTAATGTGGTGACCAATGTCTTTGAAGCATGGGGCCTTTACCGTTTTTCAAATACCTGGTCCTTAAAAATTGGTAGAATGGCCTGGGACTATGATAATGCTCGTTTTTTGGGAGACCTTCGTTGGGCTGCCCAAAGCAGAAGCCATGATGGGATGGTCTTCCGTTACCAAAGTGATAATAGCCAATTTCAGTTAGACCTGGGAGCCGCTTTTAATCAGGTTGGCTTTGAGCCCGCCATTCTTTCTGAAACCTTTTACTCTGGCGTAAACAACTACAAAACCAACCAATTCCTTTACCTGAAAAAGGGATTTAATGATACCAACCTTTCATTGCTCATTCACAATGATGGTCGTCAGGTACAGGCAGACTCATCATTGGCAATGCGCCAGACCTATGGGTTGACTGGAACTGGTAACTTAGGTGGGTTGGCCTGGGGAGGAGAACTCTTCTATCAGGGGGGTAAAAATGCCAGAGATGTGTCTGTCAACGCATTCTTCGTTTCCGCTTATCTGAAGTTCAAAACTGCCGCTACTCCTATCACAATTGGTATAGATTATCTGTCTGGAACATCTACGACGGACTCAGAGGACAAGTCTTTCATCCCCTTGTATGGCACCAATCATAAGTTTTACGGATACATGGATTATTTCTATGTCGGCAACCCTCACGGGCAGGGAGCAAATATTTCAGGACTCATGGATGTCCATCTGAAAACAAAGTTTAAAGCAGGTGTGCAGGGATCTCTGGTCGTCAATACCCATGTTTTTCAAAGTGCCGCCGACCTGTATAACCCTTCGGATGTGACCATTTCAGAAAGTAAATACCTGGGAACCGAAGTTGATCTGGTTTACACACTCACCATGACGAAAGATGTAAAATTTAATCTTGGGTATTCTCAAATGTTTGCTTCCGAATCTATGGAATTGATTAAGTCCACTGGAGATTCCAACAGCTTGAACAACTGGATCTGGACGATGATTGATTTTAACCCTTCCGTGGTGGTGAAAGCATTTCAATAAAGCATTTGGCATGAACAGCACAATTTAAACCTTTTAGTATGGCTCTGTTTCAACGAATAAAACCACCTAAATCCTGGAAACCAGTAGTTATTGTCCTGCTGGGTGCCATTTTCGGATTGGGTGCGTACATAGCCAAGGTCGCCAATGTAGCTTCCTATCTAACTGATGACCCACGTGCATGTATCAATTGTCACGTGATGACCCCCCAATACATCACCTGGAATCACAGTTCACATCGAGAGGTGGCCTCCTGCAACGACTGTCATGTGCCCCATGATAATGTCATAAAACAATATGCATTCAAAGCGAAAGATGGGATCTATCATGCCACGATCTATACCCTACGCGCGGAACCTGAAGCCATTGTGATGCATGAGGCTGGTCGAGAAGCCGTGCAGAATAACTGTATCAGATGTCATGTTGATCAGGTAACAGATGCGAAAATGCAGTCCTGGACTGCCACCCATACAAGTGACCGATTGGAACGAACCTGTTGGGAGTGCCATCGCGAAACACCACATGGCCGGGTGAGGAGTCTTTCCTCTGTCGGATATCACATTGAACCCATACCTATCCAAACGGAACGAGAACTTTTGATCCCCAAATGGCTGAAAGAAGCCACAGAACCTAAATCCACAGAAGATGAATAGTACGAAAAACTGGTTATTATTTGGAGCCACCGTAGCAATTGTCTTGCTATTGAGTATTCTGGCCAATAGCATCTTAAGCAGAAAGGCTGAAAGTCAGTTTGCTTATCAACCACAAGTACAAATTTCTGAGAATGAACCTCGCAATGAAGTTTGGGGAGAGAACTTCCCTCGCCAGTATCAATCTTTCATGCAAACACGTGATACATCCTTCTCCAGTTATCTCAATGGTTCAAAGCTAAGAGACGCCCTGGAGGAAAATCCGGAATTAGTGGTGTTGTGGGCAGGATATGGCTTCGCTAAAGACTACAATCAGCCCCGTGGCCATGGCTATGCCATTGAAGACTTACAAAATACGCTACGAACAGGAGGCCCTACAGGTCCGGGGACCGGACCGATGCCAAGTACCTGCTGGTCGTGTAAAAGCCCGGATGTACCGCGTTTAATGAATGAAATTGGCATAGAGGAATTCTATTCAGGTAAGTGGGCGGACAATGGATCAGAAGTAGTGAATCCGATTGGTTGCGCCGACTGTCACAATCCAAAGACCATGTCCTTGCAAATCTCCCGACCTGCTTTGATTGAGGCGTTCCAATCCATGGGGAAAGAGATTGACCAGGCTACCCACCAGGAAATGCGTTCACTGGTCTGCGCACAATGCCACGTGGAATATTATTTCAATAAGAACACACCTGGAAAGGAAGGCGTACCCTATCTGACCTTCCCGTGGAAAGACGGCATGAGTGTTGAAGCGATGGAGGAGTACTATGACAATCTGGAGTTCAAAGACTGGACCCATGCCATCAGTAAGGCGCCCATGTTGAAAGCACAACACCCAGGATACGAACTCTTTGAACAAGGTATTCACGCCAAACGAGGGGTTTCTTGCGCTGATTGCCACATGCCGTATAAAACGGAAGGTGGACAAAAATTTACAGATCACCATATTCGTTCTCCATTGGCTAACCCGGCCAATTCATGTCAGGTCTGTCACCGACAGGATAAAAATGAACTCATTGCCAATGTTTATGACAAACAGAAGAAGATCAAGAAGACACAGCTTGAACTGGAGAAATTGATCGTGAGGGCCCATGTGGAAGCAAGAAAAGCCTGGGACCTGGGCGCTACCGAGGAACAAATGGCCGCTATTCTCACAGATATTCGTCATGCGCAATGGCGGTGGGACTATTCTGTAGCCTCACATGGAGGTTCTTTCCATGCGCCGGTTGAAGTAAGCCGTATTGTGTCTTCCGCCACGGCAACTGCGCAGGAAGCTCGTGTAAAATTGGCAAGGCTGTTGGCAGATCTCGGATTCACGGATGAAGTGCCTTATCCTGATATTACTACCAAAGCAAAGGCCCAGGCATTTGCCGGATTAGACATGGAAAAGCTAGAAAAAGAGAAAGCCGTATTTAAGGAAAATATCATTCCCAAATGGCTGGAGGAAGCTAAGGAGCGTGAGGACAAGATGGAAGTGAAAACGGTCTCACAGAATTAACGAATGTCAGTTTTTAGCGACACTGTGATGAAAAAAATAGCTGCTTTTCTCTTCTCCAGTAAATTGACATTGTTGGCGTTGATTGCTTTTGGTGTGGCCATGGCCGTTGCCACTTTTCTGGAAAATGATTTTGGTACCCCTGCTGCAAGGGGGATGGTCTACAATGCCTGGTGGTTTGAGGTACTGATGTTGATCCTGGCGATTAATTTTTTGGGGAATATTGTCAAGTACAGGCTTTTGAGAAGGGAGAAATTTAATATTCTTCTTTTCCATATCGCTTTTATCATTATCCTTATTGGCGCGGCAGTCACGCGGTATACGGGATACGAAGGACTCATACAAATCAGGGAAGGACAACAATCCAATACCGTGATTTCCCAGGAACGGTATTTTAACCTTGAAGTCCACTTTGGTGATCAGCATTGGTCTCAGGTTGAGCCCATCAGGGCGACACGATTACAACAACCAGACCTGACCATTCAGACCGGGAATGCCGATACTCCCCTGCAGGTGGAGCTTACAGGATTTGTGCCTGATGCCGTGCAAACACTGATCGAGGGGATGCCTGAACAGTCTGTGATCGAACTGGTCGCTGTGGTAAAGGAAGGCAGAAAAAGCTTCTATCTGGAAAAGGGGGGTAGCGTCTTCATTAATGGACATGAGTTCACGCTGAACAAGCAAAAGCCCGGAGCTATCAACATTACTCAGGAGAATGACCTTTTTCTGATCGACTCGCCCGAAACCTTTAACTACATGGTGATGTCCACCCAGCAGGTGGAAATATTGGAAAGTGCAGTAACCGATACACTGCAATTACGAGCCTTGTACCAGTCAGATCACCTGAATTTTGTATTAAGTGAAGTGCATCAGGGAAAAACACTGGCCTACCAAACCACAGAGGATAAAGAACAGACGCAAAGTGCTGCAGATCTACTGTTTTTGACATTAAGAACTGAGCAGCAACAAAGGGACATCATTTTGGCAGCGATCGATGGTGTATATAGCCCCATACAGGAAGCCCATATCGGTGACTATCAGGTGAACACCTCTTATGGCCCCAAGTTGATCACCTTGCCTTTTGAACTACACCTCAGGGATTTTCAACTGAAAAGGTATCCGGGCTCGGTGAGCCCATCCTCTTATGCCAGTGAATTACTTGTAAAAGACCCTCAAGGAGACATCCCAGTTCGCATTTCGATGAACAATGTACTGGACCACCGCGGTTATCGTTTTTTTCAGGCTTCCTATGATTTGGATGAATTGGGGACGGTACTTTCTGTGAATCGGGATTATTGGGGTACTCAAATAAGTTACCTTGGATATTTACTGATGGGACTGGGCATGCTATTTACCCTTTTTGGTCGAAACTCCAGATTCAGACAAGTAAGTAAAAAACTGAACAAGCTCAAAACGGCTACCGCTGCAGTGCTGATCATGATCATTCCACTGGGGTTGCAGGCAAATGACGAGGAAACTCTGAAAAAAGTGGAGTTCAGTTTTGTAATTGATGCGCAACATGCGGCCAGTTTTGGGAAATTAATGGTCCAGGACATGGATGGAAGGGTCAAACCCATCAACACACTCGCCTCCGAATTCCTGCGCAAACTGACTCGAAAAACAAGCTACACCTTAAAAAACGAAGACCATTCGGAGCGCCTCAACAGTGATCAGGTGTTTCTTTCTATTCATCAAAACCCCTTCGCATGGAAAGACATGCCGTTGATCAAGGTGGACGAAGAAAAAGGACGCGTTCTGCTGGAAATGTTGAAGATCGAAAATCGGAACTTGCTAAGTTTTCAGGAGTTGATTGACGAACATGGCACTTATCGCTTAATGGAAGCCGTGCAAACCGCCCTCCGCAAAAAACCTGCTGAACGATCTGAACAGGACAAGGAATTGATCAAGGTTGATGAACGGTTCAATATCTTATACCAGGCACTGACCGGCAATTACCTGAAAGTGTTCCCACAGCCTGAAGCCGAGGACAATAAGTGGTTCAATAGTGAATTTCAACGGGCAGGTTTCAAAAAAGACGATTCTTTGTTTGTTCGTAATATTCTGAATATCTACTATCAGGATATTCAGGAAGCTCAATTGAATCAAGACTGGACGGAAGCCAACAACAAGCTGCAATACATTCGCACCTTTCAAAATAAAATGGGTGCAGCAATCATTCCGAATGGAAGTAGTGTGAAGGCAGAACTGCTTTATAATAAACTGAACATTTATAATCGACTTTTTCCTGTTTTCTGGATGCTCGGGTTGTACTTATTAGTTATGGCCCTTTTCCGTGTTTTCTTTCAATCTCGTGCACTCAAGATTGCTTATTTCACGGGTGTAACGTTGACCGCTTTATCATCCGTTGCGCTTACTGCCAATATCATTCTTCGTTGGTATGCCGGTGGGTACCCACCGTGGAGTAACGGCTATGAAATGATTATTTTGGTCACTTGGGCGCTTTTTCTCTTTGGCTTTATTTTTTGCCGAAAAAGCGATTTCATCTTGCCGGTGGTGGCTATTTTCGGAGGTACTTTACTCTTCGTTTCCTTTTTGGATTGGCTCAACCCTGAGATCACCAGTCTGGTTCCCGTACTCAAGTCCTATTGGTTAAAAATACATGTAGCGATCATCGTGAGCAGTTACGCACCCTTGGCGCTTTCTGCATTGCTTGGGCTACTGGTGCTCATTTTCATGATCATCAAACATCCTGGCCTCACTAAACCGATAAAAGAATTGACTTACATCAATGAATTATCGATGACGATTGGCTTGTTCATGCTGGCCGTCGGGACGTTTCTGGGTGGCGTATGGGCCAATGAATCGTGGGGCAGATATTGGGGGTGGGACCCAAAAGAAACCTGGGCGCTGATTTCAATCATTGTCTATGCAGTGGTCTTGCACATGCGGCTCGTTCCAACCCTAAGAGGGCCCTACGCCTTTAGCCTCGCGAGTGTAGTTTCCTTTTTCTCGATTATCATGACCTCCTTTGGGGTCAATTATTATCTGTCTGGTCTTCATTCCTATGCCGCAGGTGATCCGCTGCCGATTCCAAACTTTGTTTACTGGGTCATCTTTATGGTGCTGGCTGTAGGAATGTGGTCTTACTTCCGGAGAGATCAATTGATCCGGGTCTAGATTCGGGTTTGAGAAGCAATCCCAAGCGTGCGTCTTTTGAAAGTGCATTTGTAACTATTTGTATATCAATATATTACAAAGGATTTTGTCGGACTGTCATCCCGACTTCAGCCGTTAACGTAGTGTAAATACACTTGAGTTAACGGCTGTTTCATTTTTAAGAGGATACTGTTCGAGGTTAAGAGAACAATAACGCCTTCCGTCGGGCAGGCCCGACTTTCGAACTTTCTTGGATAATTCGTTTCAATTGAATGGATAAGAGTTTGGAGAATTATGCAATTGACCCTGGCGATAATACTGGTCAGCTTTTTTAATTGAATTGAGTTAATGGGCGGCCAGGCCGATGCACTGGACACGGCCCACTAGGCGTGGCCAATTCGTGATCCTAACATAGGTAAATACCTCGGGTTGCTAGCGCTCCTCAAAAAAGTATAAGCTAGATAAGTGTTTGTGTGATCTTTTATCGTGATCGCAATGAGCAATTCCTTTCCATTAAATCAGTCCTTTTTCCTCCAGCGACACTTTTAGCCGGGACTGATTTTCCCAGAAACGATCCTCGATTTTTTGCATGACCTCATCAAATGCAGGCCGGTCTTTCAAGGAACTCAGGAGCGGATCAACTTTCAGGTATACGAGCATCCAGTATGGAAAGTCATCCTGTGTCGCGACGATGTTTAGTTGTTCAATGGCCAGGTTACTTGCACCCTCATGGGCATACTTCGCAGCAAGGCTCGCGCTCTTGTAGATGGATTGGTCATTATCACAGTAGTCCGCATATGATTGGTAAAAGTCCTTCGCTTGTTCCGTCAGGCCCATTTTCTCATACACGATACCAATCCTAATATCTTCCTGTGGGTAAATATTCAGTCTATTTGTTGCTCTGGCAGTCACAAATTTCTGGTAGAAATAAAAGGCACTATCATAATCCTCCTTGAGAAAGTAGAACTTCGCCACATCCTGCAAGATGTCCAATCTGGTGGTGTCCTTTTTCCATTCCTTTTTTAATGATTGTTTGGTTTGTTCAATATCAGATTCCCTGGCATACATGATTAAGGCCTTTACGTAGGGCGCCCAATAGTTCGCTGGAAAGTGGTTTAGTGATTTATTGATGTAAATATTCGCTTCATCCACAAAACCATTCTGGATGAAGGCATTGCTCAGGTTTAAGTAGTGATAGCTTAGGGTAATAGAATCATAGGCTGCCACATCAAGCTGCACCCCTTTCAAAGCGTATTCCAGGTATTTACCAGAGTTGGGAACAATTCGAAAATGGAAATCAGCCAGCATCTGTATGGCAAAAGATGAATTAGGATGATACTCCAGCGCTTTTTCCAGATGGGGCAGGGCCAGTCTGTATTCCTCTGTTTGTACGTAGTAAAAATACTTGGCGATCAGGCTCTCGGCGGATTTTGAATCATATAATAAGGCCTTGTCTGCATAACTATTGATCTTTTCAGTATTTTGTTTCTCTAGCTGGGACATTTCAAGCAGATAGTAGGATATAGCGATATTGGCATAAGCTAAGGAGAACTCAGGATCTTCTTCCAGCGCTTTTTCAAGTAAACCAATTGCTTGATTAAGTCCATCATGTGTTCGTGAATTCAAAGGACCAAGCGCCTGCAGGTAATAATCATAGGCTACCAGGTTTTCAGTGGGTTTTTTCTCTATTAGTTCAAGTTCCGATGGAGTTACAATGACTTCAATGGAGCTGACGATGTTTCGAGCCACTTCATTCTGCAATTCAAAAATGTCAACGACTTCCCGGTTATATTGCTCGGCCCAAAGATGTCGATCAGTTGAAGCCTCAATCAACTGGATATTGAGCAGTATTTGGTCACCAATTTTCTGGCCACTACCTTCTACAAAGTAACTGACGTTGAGTTCCTCGGCTATTTCCGGAATGGTTTTATTGGTATTTCTGTATTTCTCAACCGATGATCTGCTGATGACCCGTAGTTCTTTGATCTTTTGAAGGTTGTTTAGCGTGGACTCCATGAGCCCATTTACAAAATAGAGATTTGAAGAATCACTGCTCTCGTTTTTGAACGGCAATACGGCGATGGACTTATCACCTAACTGGGCAACTGAATCTGATCCCGGTTTTCCATTGAATACGACAATAGAGTAGATCAGGATCCCAAGTAGAAGTACAGTTGCTGCAATTGCCGGCCACTTCACCATCGGATTGCCTTTCGTAACGCTGGCATTCCCTGGCTCAATAGCACCCAATTGATCATTGGAAACAGCATATACTTCCACAGGTCTTGTGACATTTTTCAATTGATGAACCCCCATGGATGCAGTGCGAAGGTCATCTTGATTTTTCACTTCGTCATACACCTTGTCGGAGATATACACACTACCTGACTGGGCAAGTGCTTCAATGCGCGCAGCAACATTTACACTGTCCCCGATGATCTCTTCATCAGTGATGATCGTATCGCCTGAGTGAATGCCAATTCGAATCGGAATACTAGGTTCCTCCCGAAAAGCAAGCTGCATTTCAATGCCACATTTCACGGCATCAATTGCACTAGGGAATGTACTAAGTGTACCATCACCATAATACTGCAGAATTCGCCCATTGTATTTTTTGGTTGTCGTGTCAAAAATTTTTCTATGTCGTTCCCTGTAGTCAATACCTTTCTTTTCATCCCTCTGCATGAGGGCTGTGTACCCTTCAATATCAGTAAACATGATGGCGACCAATTGTCGTTGCCTTGCAGAGGAGTCTCCCGGATCTTTATCAACCTCTCTTCTTCTACCTGCTTGGCCAGGTGGATATCCATAGTGTTCCCGGAAACATTTGATAAAATAGGAGGTACTTGCAAAGCCAACTTTGAAGGAGACTTCTGAAACTGTCAGGGAAGTCTGTCCAAGTATCTCCATGCCCTTTTCCAACCGAACCTGTCGGATGAACTGACTCGCTGAAAGCTGTGTTTGTTGCTTGATCTTTCTGAGTAGGTTGGAACGGCTGGTATGCATCGCCTCTGCCAGTTCAGAAACACCGAATTGTTCATTGGAGATGTTTTCGAGGATGATGGATTTCGCCCGATCTACAAAGTCCTCGGCGTTGAAAGGTGTGTCTGACATAGCTTAAGGTGATTAAAACTAGTCATATTTATGGCAAACGAACACGGTTAGTATTTCCCAAAATACGGTCAGAATCCAGTCAATGGCTTCATGATTTATATCCTGGCTTCATAGTTTATATGCCCTCCGCAAACTTTATGGATTCGGCTTCATAACTCATAGGTCCCACTTTCACTCCTCCCTGACCTTTGTGATCATCAATTAATCACATCAAACATTTTAAAATAGTTGAGCTATGAAAACATTAAAGAATATCTCTCTCGGCCTACTCATGAACCTTGTATTGGTGCCCATTTTTTTACCGGCTTGCAGCCAGACTAATGCGCAAAAGAAAAATGAATCGGGGATTGACAAACCCGCAATGAGTATTCATGCAGCGGTGCTGGAAGGAAATCTGGACGTGGTAAGACAACATATAAAGGCAGGTTCGGATATCAATGAAATAGAACCTATGAGTGGGTCGACGCCCATCATCTCAGCGGCAACATTTGATAAAATAGAGATTGCAAAAGCGCTGATCGAAGCTGGGGCAGACTTAACCATCTCTAATAATGATGGGACCACACCGCTTCATTCTGCCGCTTTCTTTTGCAGGGTGGAGATCGTACAACTGTTGATCGATGCTAACGCTGACAAGACCATTAGGAATGATTTCGGGGCTACTCCCAGAGAAACTGTGATGGGCCCATTTGCTGAGATCAAGCCGATCTATGAAATGATGCAGCAACAGTTAGCACCGCTGGGCATGCAACTCGATATGGAACAGCTCGAAAAGACCCGTCCTGTCATTGCCATGATGCTACAGTAACCAATCATTAAATCAATTAATCTGATGACCGTGAAAAGAAGATACGATATCGACTGGCTGCGCGTGATTGCGATAGGACTTCTACTCATCTACCATGTCGCGATAATTTTCCAGCCATGGGCCATGTTAATAGGATTTATCAGGAGCGATGAGATGATGGAAAGTTTGTGGAAGCCTATGACCATGCTGAATGTTTGGCGAATTCCTTTCCTCTTTTATGTTTCTGGTATGGGCGTTTATTTTGCCATCCGCAAGCGAACCTGGAAGGAACTGTTGCTTGAGCGTTCCAAGCGAATTCTAATTCCTTTCGTCTTTGGCATGGTAGCCATTGTTCCCTTGCATTTTCTGGTTTTTCAGAAATACTACAATCTGCCTTTGGGTTATTATGCACATCCGGCACATTTATGGTTCCTGGGAAACATATTCGTCTACGTACTGATCCTTCTGCCAATTTTTTTCTGCCTGAAGAACATAGCTGGTGGTAGGTTTATGAGCGCTTTATCAGCCTTCATGAACAATCCCATTGGTCCTATGTCCGTATCGGTCTTCTTTGTCCTTGAAACCATGGTTATCCGGCCACAGGTCTTTGAAATGTATGCGCAGACCTGGCATGGCTTTTTCCTCGGTTTACTGGCTTTCTTTTTCGGCTTTCTTTTTGTGTATACTGGAAAGACTTTCTGGGAGACTGTACTGAGATGGAGGTGGCTTTACCTGGGAATGTCCGTGGCCTTATACATTATTAGGTTGGTGGTATTCGACTTGAAGGCTCCCGGTTATCTCATGGCCGTGGAATCCAATTGCTGGATCTTTTCGGTCTTTGGATTCGGCTACAAGTACCTGAACAAGCCTAGCAACTTTTTAGGCTATTTAAGTCAGGCTGCATACCCCGTGTATATCATTCACATGTTTGTCATGTATGCCGGGGCCATGATCATTCTCCCATTGGATATTCCAGTTATGCTGAAATTCATATCACTGACCTTATTCACCGGTGCCGTGAGCTGCCTGGTTTATGAATTCATCATCAGGAGGATAGGTCTTCTTAGGCCATTTTTCGGCTTAAAATGGACCTTTAAAAAACCTGGAGGAGCGAAAATTCTTGCGGAAGCCGCAAAATACACACGTTAAAGAACCGCTTTTCAATAAACATTCATTTCAAAAACTCAGATATAAAATTTATTGTCATGAAAAATCTATTTGCAATTCTTCTATTCTCATGCTCGCTGAGCGCATTTGCTCAGCAAAATTCATCATTGGGTAAAGAAACCGAAGTAACCCATAAGTGGAGATTCAGTTTGCCTTATTTTATTCCTGAAGAGGCTATCTCCGGGTCCTGGGATGATCGACAAAGTACGAAACACATAGAGTTTCATATAAAACGTAACCTGGATAATAAGAATATCATCGGGCTAAAATTTGCCTCCTGGCGATTGTTTCAACCCATGGGAATTCTATGGTGGGATGGTCTTTTAGATAAGTTGGAAACAGAAAGCGAATTCTATCCGGGACATGTACGAGAAAGAGGAATAGGTATAACCTACCAACGAATGCTATGGAAGGGACTTTTTGCAACGGTAGAGGTGCTACCACAATTTCAGACCTACATGGACCTGGACGGAAACAAAATCAGAAAGGATTTTAAAGTTTATAATTCCTACCATTTGGGCTACCATCTAGCTTTTGGTAAGAAAAATCGATTTTTCATAGAGCCTCAGGTTCATTGTCAGCATTGGATGTTTGATAATAATGCTCCTGATGGGTTTAAGGAATTGGACAATAAATGGAAGGACTACTTTCTTTTTGAGCCAAACATTTACGTTGGGATAAATTTTTAAGGAATAGTCTGGCAGGTCAGGATATACAAGTCCCTGGTTGTCAGACTATCAAAACAAACGAATGGTAGTATTTTAATTTTCAGGAGGAAGCACCTCATCTAAAAAAGTTCTCTAGGTTTGATGTGTTTTCTTTTTGATGTCTATGTAAAGGCAATTTTTTGTATTCATTTAAATGGAGTTGATATCATTAACATCGCCACATTAACGCTCCTTTTGGTTCTACTTCTGGTAGTTTGGGCCAAAAGAGAGAAAAAGATCACTGATTATGTACTCGTGTGCATTATCGTGGCAATAGGACTTTATGTGGCTTCGGATATTCTTATTAAGATAGACTACAATAGGGCTACGTTCCTCTTTCGAAACACGACCGGATTTTTGCCATTTATACCCATTTTCCTCTATGGCTTATTGATTACCTCTGATGATCACCGCCTAAAGAAATCATGGGGGTATTATTTCATCTTTCATTTACTTTTCTATTTATTCATTCTTGGCGATGTAATGGTTTGGAATGATTACAGTGTGGATGAAATCAAGAACTTAAACAATGATGCGCCTTGGGCTTATCATTTCTTTTTCAAAGGCATCCATATCTACATGGTGGTTTTGCTGATCTGGTTTCTTGGAAAACTCAGAAACTATCAAAACAAAATACATCACTACTATTCTAATATCGATGAAGTTGACCTGAGTTGGTTTCGATATTTCTTATTGATTTCGATATTCAACTATTCTGCATCATTTGCGGCGATGATAATGAAGAATGTCGGCTTGTTGGCGCATATCGAGTATGGCTATTTGATCATTCGTATATCCATTTTGATATCCTTGATCTGGATGTTTTATCATGGCCTGAGGCAGTATGCGCTGGCGAACTTTGATGAGGCTCCTAATAAGAAAGAAGCTCACGTTAAGTATGCTACATCAGCGCTTTCAAAGGAAAGTGCCCACGAGCTTTTTAAAGAGATCGAATTGCTATTTGAAAAGGACAAACTCTTTCTCAACCCTGATTTGCGTGTCCAGGATGTTGCGAAGGAATTATCCGTATCCAACCACAATGTTTCACAATCGATCAATGAAACATCAGGCATGTCTTTTTATGACTATGTCAATCATTATCGCCTTAACGATTTCAAAGCACAATTATCAGATCCGCAGAAACGAAAGTTCACTATTCTTGCTTTAGGTATGGAGAGTGGTTTTAACTCGAAGGCTTCCATCAATCGGGTATTTAAAAAACAATTGGGTGAAACTCCTCGAGAGTACCAGAGGAAGATGTTGCATTGACAAGAATCAGTTGAAAGACACTTCCAATAACTGATACTGACTGTAAAAACCACATGCATGAATAGCTTTTAGGGATCCGATATTATCTCTTTCTGTCGAGCAAATGGGTGTTTTATTCCGTTGCTGAGCGATTCTTATTGCCTGATTGAGTAGGTAAGTTCCAAAACCCCTTTTTCTGAAGTCCGAAGAGACAACCATACCTATGTCAGCATAATTCTGAGCACTCAGGCTCTGTCTGACCTCACAAGTTCCGACAATAACTTGACCCTGCTGCAAAACGAAAATCTCATTTCTTTCAATCAACCCGTCAATGTAGCTAGTAAGCCACCCGATTGGAGCTCCTAGACTGACCTGGCAAAATTCAACGATTCGATTAAGGTCTTCACTCTCACAAAGTTTGAGCCGTCCTTCTTTTTCCGGAATTTGTTGGTACGAATAATCACGAAACAAATACGTGTCGATACTGACATGCCGCGGATTCATTAATGCGACAGACATGAAGCACGGATTGTTGGTGCCAACTATTGCAGAAGACAGCTGATATTCGTCAAGGAATTGTGTGAAGACTTCAATTCCCTGCTGCATATGTTGGGGAGAAAGATAGAATTGGAGCAATTTCCCCTCTACGGACACATTCGCATAACCAACCCAGTCCTGCTCATGGCGTATTCCATAATTGATGGCGTTTGCTCGGAAAGATTCCCACATTCCGTCCTGCGGACTGGTTAACGTCTGAAGCCAATCATTTTTTAAGGCCCCTAGTTCTTTGGAGGAAATGTTCTCATCAAACGTGTAGGATCTGTTCATCATGCTAATATATGCTTGCTGACCTTACGAATTCATGTGAGTTTGGCTGTGTAAAAGGCATGCAAACCAACTAATTGATTTCGAGTAGATAGTCAAGGGCCGCACCCAGTTGCGAATCAACTCCACTGGCCATCATTTCCGCTGTATTGCTGACTTCAATATCAGGTGAAACCCCTGGACCTTCTACAGTAGTACCGTCAGGTAAGGTGACCAACTGAGCCGTAATTGAATAGATCCAGCCGTTTGGCATTTCTTTCTCGATTCGCTCACCTACCGCTCCTGCCGTATTGATGCCAATGAAGGTTACGTGGGGTAGAGTCATGAAGTACATGGCCAGGCTTTCAGCAGCACTAACACTATAATCATTGATGAGCACAACTATGGGGCCAGTGTACTGCTGGGGGCCTTTTGGCGCCAGATAATACGCGTAACTTTCACCAAAGTCCTCTTTTCCAGGGCCGGTTTTAGGCATATTGACAAAAGCCAGTCTTCTTTCATCGGCAAAACGGGAGGCTATCTCAAATCCATTGGTCAAATCTCCACCTCCATTGTGTCGCAGGTCAACAATGACCCCCTGGCTGGACTGGTTTTCTGCAATAAAGTCGTCTATAAAGTCAGGACTGTGGTCATTGAGTGAAGCCACCCATAAATAGCCGATTTCTCCTTGTACTTTGCCCGTTACGTATTGGTTGTGATCGACGGTTGGGGGCCTGTCCAGATACGCTTGGATCAATTCGTAGCTGAACAAATCGCTTCCGGTTTGAGACCTGAAAATTTCCTTTCCTGCCCAAAATGGTCGATCAGTAGTCATGAGTGAAACATGAGCGTCATCCAGAACGGCGAGCATCCCCGTGGTGATTTCATACAGTTCTGCTTCACTGCTTTCAGGCCCAATTAGTGGTCGATACGTATCGTATACTTGCTCCCAGTCAACACCGCGCTGTTCGAATACGGCATAACGTTCATTGAAGGTATTCCAGATGCTTTCGAAATTGGCTTCTGGTGTGTTTGCTGGTTCAGGTTCAAAAGCATGGCCACAACCCGATACGATGACGACTATACTGACCCACTGGATGATGATAAATTGCTTCATAACTGAAAGTTTATTCCTAGTTTAATGATGTTGGTTTGAAGGTGCATGGTGTCAGGTCTCGCGATTTTTTGATAATCGAAATCATAAGCCACATATCCTGATAGTCTCCGACTTATTTTGTTGTTCAATTGTACAGATAGGTTGATCATGCGATAGGTATCTGGACCTACGAAATCCCCCTTGCCATAGAGCAGTCCAAAACCATCCTTTCCCTGGATGTCTTCATTGTCTACAACCGCGTATTCCGACCGTGCAAGGAAAGTAGCCAGTGGCATAGATCCCTCAAACTCTAGCATCCAAACTTTCATGAAGGCATAATGTAACCGGAGAAGAGGACTCAATGAATTGACAAAGACATAACTAGTTCGGTCTCCCAATCCAAAGACAATTTCGTTTTCCTGGTATTGGGCCTGCAGGCGGAGCCCTACGTAGCCCTTCAGTTCGGCCGCTTCAATCATTTGACGGGCATAGCTAATGTCCAACGTGATCTGGGAAAAAGAGCTCTCTTCTCGCTGGCCAAACGCCAGAGATGATATTAAAAGTTCAGGAGCTACCTGCGTAGCAATTGAGGATACTTTGGCATGAAATACAGAACGATACCCTTTTCTTTGATAGCCAAAGTCTATAGTGGACAAACCAGACCCTTCGTATATCATTTCACTAAATACCAGGTCTTGATAAGCTATGGATGTAAAGCCAGTTGATAAGTAGATAAAGGACTTTTTGCCAGGAGGATCATTTTGTGCAAACAGTGGGATCGTAGCGATCAACCAAATGACCGGAGTAATAATAATTCGTTTCATTTTGTATACTTATTGAAGTAGAAGTCAGTGTGTTTTGATCAACTCAGTAATTGAAAAATGGTCAGGTAATAGTGCTTGTTGCATGACTCATATGATATTGAATTTTGCTCCAAAGCACTGAAAGATTCAGGTGATAATCGACTCACCTGCTGAGTTGAGTCCTTTTTCTAAGAAGTTGAGTCTTTTTAAAAGATGAGACGGTAAAGGAATGTTCTGTATTTCAAACCTCACTCTACTCTTCAAATTCTGAAAATCATTCCATGAACATTGCAGCCGGTCTAAAAAGCGCTTTCTACCCTCAAGGAATTTTCTACCAAATCAGAAGCCAACGAGAAAACACGCTCCCGGTCAGCAGCTTTTACCGACCAGCGCGCAATATCATCGTGCATATCAAATCGATAGAAAAAGCCTCCAAATACTTCAATAGCAGGCTGAAACTCTACCTCCGACCTAACCCCGATTTTGATGTGATCATAAGCCGCTTGAAAGTGAAGAATTTTTTGAATTGGATGGGAAGGGATCATTCACTTCGAGAAGATAAGGCGAGTTAATACTATCTAAAACAAGTGTCACAAAGATAAATCAATGCTAATGCTAAGGAGATTATTGGTATAATGCATAACCTAGTACCTTGCTTAAACGTATTTTCATCTGGAAACTCAAAATGAAATGAAAAACCTTTTAATCACAGCTCTTTGGGTATTGCTACTGGTCAGCTGCAATAGCCATTCATCCGAGCAGACACGAGCATCAAATTACCAAAGTAACCTGGATCAACTACTTGATGTACTTGATGAAAATGATAAGTTCATGGGTAATGTAACCTTATCCCATGAAGGTAAATCTATCTATTCAAAATCTGTGGGCTTTAGCAATATCGAAAGCAAGATGCCTATCACTTCAGCAACGAAATTCAGAATAGGTTCCGTATCGAAGATGTTCACGGCAACTTTGATCTTTAAAGCGATAGAAGAAGGTAAACTAAGTCTTGATCAAACCCTGGAGTCATATTTTCCTGAAGTCGAAAATGCCTCAAGCATTTCGGTTGAACATTTGCTTTGTCATCAAAGTGGGGTTTACAGTTACACGAAAGATGAGGTTTTTAGAAATGAATTGAGTAAGGCATATCAAAGCCCTCAGGACTTGATGAGCCTTGTTTCTGGATACCCAAGTAAATTTGAACCAGGAACGCAAACGTCATACAGTAACTCAGGTTACTTCTTATTGGCGTTGTTGCTGGAGGAAGTGTACGACAAAGGATTTGATGAACTCATTGCAGCAATCATATTGGTGCCGCTTGAGCTCACCAACACCTACCTTCCGGATGGGATAACCTCACTGGGTGAAGAAACCAATTCCTACCGAAACTCAGATGGATGGGTGGAGGAAGATAAATGGAACCTGTCAGTGGGTTTTGGGGCGGGATCTATTGTATCAACGCCAAATGATCTCAATACCTTCATCGAAGCATTGTTCAATGAGCGAATCATTTCAAAAGAAAGCCTCAATCAGATGACCACCATTGAAAATAACTTTGGAAGGGGCATCATTCCATTTTCTACAGAGGGTCATTCGGGTTTTGGACATGGAGGAGTCATTGAAGGTTTCAAAACCATGTCCTTTTACTTTCCGGAAGAGAAGCTTGCCCTGGCGGTCACTGCCAATGCATTGGATTACAACATGGACGGTTTAGTCACAGATATTTTGAAGGGCTACTTCAATGAATCGTTTGTACTCCCTGTGTTTGGTGGGTTAGCCATCACTGCAGGTGAGCTTGAAAAGTACATTGGTGTTTATGAGGCAGAAGGCCTTCCTGGAAAGTACAAAATCACTATGAAAGGCAATACCCTGTTTGCACAACTGGAAGACCCAGCCATCGAAGATGACTTTCCTATAGATCCATTGGTATACAAAGGCAATCACAAGTTTACAAATGAGGAGATTGGTGCGAACTTGCTTTTTGAACCTGGGAATCAACAGCTTGGCTTGGAACAACAAGGCATATCAGAGATCTACATTTTTTCAAAGGCTAAATAGTATTTGAAATGAGTCTTGAATGGCTATATGATAAGAGGACGGTAGCTTCGGTAATTTCCCTGCTAGGTGGGATTTTCACATTGACATTTTATTTCACTGTTGTGTTTCCGGATGGCCTTCAGGAATATTTAAACAGAGTTATTATCAACAATTCGGCCCTATTGCAGTCAGTTTAGAATAACTTATTGCGGGTCTCTATTTACTGAAAGGTCACGCGAAATCGAACTTTCTACTAGCTCTGTTTGATTTCTCCGCATTTTTAGATCCGTTATTCAATCTGACCGGACTCTTCACGAGCCTCGTACCAACTTACGCGGTGATTCTGTTATTACTGTGTGCCATAGGAGCCATATGGATAGCACTCACTAACACGTAAATGACCGGTAAATTATCTTGGAAAGTGGCCATTGTGAGCTTTAGTTTGAGTACTGGGCTGGAGCTGTTCTTCAACTATGCTTGAATGTTAGGGACTGCCAACTGCCTAACATGTTGATAAAGAAACCTTCAAATCAACTACTTGCTTTAGGTTTCTATCTTGATCACTACATTTCCTCTTTTGCGGCCTTGATCCACATATTGATGTGCTTCAACGATTTGGTCAAGCCGATAACAACGATCAATCAATGGTTTCAGGTGGCCTTCCTCAGCCATCTGTTTGAGTGTTTGGAGATGGGTTTCCTTTTCCTGTGTCATCATGTTAACTGATACATATTTGCCCTTAGGCTTCAGTATTTGTTTTGCTTTTGATCGGGTAGTCTTACCCACGGCATCAAATACAATGTCGAATTTCTTTGCTAACGAAGTATAATCCTGAGTTTTATAATTAACGACGTGATCTGCCCCAAGCGCTTGCATTAGATCAACGTTCCGTGTGCTACACACAGCAGTAACTTCTGCGCCGAAGTATTTTGCTATCTGAACGGCGAAGCTTCCCACACTGCCGGATGCACCATAGATCAAGACCTGTTTTCCGGTGGTGATTTGGGCTTTTTCCAATAGAAAAAGGGCAGCCATACCGCCTATTGGGAGTGCTGCCGCTTCCTGAAAACTGAGATTCGCAGGTTTTTGACCTACGACACCATATTTCCAGGATTCAGGAATACTTACAAATTCGGCATAAGCCCCTCCTTTGAGAAGAGTAGTAGTTCCAAAGACTTCATCACCCAATTCAAATAGTGAATTTTCTTTTCCCTTTTTCACTACGGTACCAGACCATTCATGTCCAAGGATCTGTTTCTTTGGCTTAAACAGTCCGAATATGATTCGAGCAGGGAGCCAGGCCAGCAGTGGGAATCTTGAGGCCCGTAACCTGGTGTCTCCGGCTGCCACAGTGGAGGCATGAACTTTCACCAGAATTTCATTAGGTGCTGGCTGAGGAGTTGGAAGTTCAACTTGTTGGAGCACTTCGGGAGCTCCGTATTGGGTATAGATGACAGCTTTCATGATATCGAGTTTTTATGGGAAATGCCTGGAGAGGATAAGCCAGGCCGGAAGTTGACCATCAAGTGAATCCAAATGCTTCTACTCAGACGGAATATCAATGGAAATAGCAATAAAACGGTGCCTATTACCACTCCCAAATAAAGTCCAATGGCAGCATCTGCAGAAAATAGCTGGATCATCAGAAAAGAGGTGACCATAATAGCGACCTGAAATCCATAACTGACATACATGGCTCCAGTATAAAAACCAGGTTCGGGATCAAACGATTGGTGACAGTTGGGACAATGGCTATGCATTTCGTTGAACTGCCAACCATATATCGGTGATTTGAACATCTTTTCTTTGCGACAAGCAGGACAACTCTGAGTCATCATGCTTGAAAGTAGTGATTGGGTCTTCATGCGTATTGCTGGATTTGGTCAACCTGATCATTAAAAAAGGTACGGAGACGGTGAATGCCGTATCGAGGGGCAATGTTATCCTGAGCCATCATGGTCATAAAAAACTCAACTGGGCCATAGGTCTTACTGGAGGTGAAGGTTCTCATCAATCCTAAAAAGATATTTCGGGTCCAATCCGGTAAATGAATGATCTTATGTGGTTTGTTATAGGCATCTAGTGCCATGTTACCGATTTCGTTTTGCGTGAGCACATCAGGACCACCTACTTCAATCTCGGTGCGATTGCTGTCTATGGAGTCGAAAATTACATTGGCCAGGTCTTCACCATGAATCGGATTCAATTTGAACGCTCCGTCGCCAAACAAATAGATCTTGCCTCCTTTGGCCATATCCAGAAAGTCTTTCATGTCTGAAAAGAATCCATTGGGACGAATTACAGTATGGTCCAGCCCCGAGGCCTTCAGCTCATCGACGAACCTTTCTTTAGCTTCCATAATCTTAAGATTTCGCATGCGTTCTCCATTGATCACGGATACATATAAGAACTTCCTTACGCCTGCTTCCATTGCTAGACGCAGCAAGTTGGCATTGGCCTGGTAGTCTACATCCATATAGCTTAAGCCATCTTTTTGACGCGTAATTCCGACAGTGGATATGACCGTGTCTACTTCTCGAAAAGCCTCTCGAAAAGTATGTGGCTGAGTCACCTCTCCAACGACCATTTGGTCGTGATTCAAACCAAGAGAATGGAGTTTCTCTTTATTCCTTCCTAAAGCCAGGACGGGCGCTTTTCTTGCCTGAAGCTCCATTACAAGGTGGCTTCCTAAATAGCCGGTGGCTCCGGCAACTAATATCTTTTTCATTTTATTCATTTTAAAAGTGAGCATTGGAGAAGCACTATCTTATAGATAGCACCTCTCTCCACAACTGGCCTGGTCAAAACGCTCCGCGAAGGATTGATTCCATCCTTGGCCATGAAAAGTGATCCTCGGTGACATTTATTTTGTGTTTAAGAATGATGATTCAAAGTTGATTTGAAGCGGATTCTGAATCGCCTTGAATTACAATTCAGGACTTGATCATGAAAATCAGGTATTCATTCAATTGTGATGTCCGTCTAAGAAGATGAACCTTACCTTAACAGATCAGAGATTGCAGCATCTAAAACTTCGTCCCTGCTTAGATCGGACCAATCGAAGCGTGCCAGCATGTCGGGAGGAACTCCATTTTCATAGGACTCGTCCATGTCCAAAGTGAGGGCTTTGGAAATCGAGAAACGATATCGCCAGCCGTTTGGTAATTGACCTCCATTAGGCGCACCCAATCCACCTCCAGTCGTGTCTCCTACCAGGAGCATGTTAGGAATGGCTTTTATGACCAGGGAAGTAAACGAGCCGGCACTATAGGTACCTCTATCGGGAAGTACGCGCATTGGTTTCAGGTATCGGATGCCTTCGTAAGGTTCCACATAAGCTGGTTTGGGTGAACCGAAATCATCGTGTCCGGGGCCGTTTTTTAACTGAGAGTAGTAGATCAGTGTTTTCTCGGAAACAAATCTGCTTAGGAGGCGATACATGTCCTGCGGCATTCCGCCACCATTTTGACGAAGGTCAATGATAAGCCCCTGGGTATCTTGATAGCGTTCAAGCATGAAATTGAGATTATGCTTGTCTATTTCTCCCGTGAAACCAGGAAACCGAATGTAGCCAATCTGATTATCCGCCAGAAAGTCATTCATAAAAGGCCCTGATATGTAATATTTCTCTGGTAAGTAATGATCGATAATGGTACGACAGTTGAAATTGGTCTGACCCAAACGTCCAATTACGAAGAATGCTACATTAAAATCTGTAGTTGGTTTTTCTATTGTTAGTTCCATGGATTCAAAATTTGATGAGATAGAGTCCTGCGATCATCGATAAGATGCCCACTGCTTTTTTCCAAATAATGGGTTCCTGTGGCATACTAAACCACCCATAGTGAGCGGCCATCACTGAAAACATGATCTGTCCGAAGAGTCCGAAGGATACGGCGGTAGATATACCCAGCCTTGGAATGAGATAGTAGAACAGCGTGACAGCCAGGAAGCTGAAAACTGCACCTGTAAACCATAAATAGGTGGGCACACTCCTCAGTTGCTGCAGACTCGGAAATTGTTTGACGGTTAACAATACTGCAGTAATGGTGATCAACGCACTTACGGAGAGCGCGGCAGAAGTGGCCAGTAGCGGACTTTTCAATATAACACCTAACCTGGCATTGAGACCGCCTTGGATGACTACCATGATCCCGACAATGATAGACATGAGCAATAGCACATACTGATTCATGGCTGTTGCTTAAATGCCTCTACAAATGCAGCAGAATCTTCGTAAAAGGGATATTCTTTGATCATTCCATCGCTGATGACGCACCGCTGCACCCAGGTGCTCTTGAATAACTTTCCAGTGGCTTTCACCAGATGTGTGAAAGAACCATTGGCGTATACCACATCAATTTCAGCCTCCATCACCGATTCGATATTGAATGCTCTGACTTCAAACAGGTTGGAGATGTTGGCCAAAAAGTCTTTCGCCTGGTCTTTCGAGTGATAAGAACCATGCAGTTGGCCTGGTGCTCTGTCGCCTTCCCGGACACTTACGATCAGACAATCAGGATGAAAATGGCCCAAGACCGATTCCATATTGCCATTCCCAAAATCCTCGAAATAGCTTTCTACTACTGATTTGTTACTCCTTGTCTTCATGACTTTTCAATTTGAATGAGTCACAAAGCTTCGATCAATTCAATCTGCAATCGTCCTGAAAGGAGATACTGGAACTATAGAAGGTGAATTGATGAGATTCAGGACTTCCTAAGCAATGAACCTTCTGATATTTAGGGATGACTCACTTTTACTATATCATGGTTTGTCATGACCATTCGGTAAACAGATGGGAATTAATAAAAATCAGTTTGTACATTTCAGGAATGAAACTGTCCCGAATTCAAGTCCGTAAAGTTGCCTGGATCACCATTACCTGGACCATCATTTCGGTAGTCAAGTTTTTGATTAGTTATGGTGCATTCATTGAATATGGATTTGCTGATCAGATAGATTTAATGATTCCGCTAAAAGCAAGTATCATCACTGGAATGATGGCTGGCATTTTAGGAGGGGGTTCCATCGTATTATTATGGGAAAAGTGGTTAAGATCAAAACCATATGGATGGGCTATACGAAGTACACTGATCAGCTATAGCGTAATTTTCATCATCATCGCTTTTGTGACTACTCTTTTCTTTCAAACACAATTATTGGATTTGCCTCTTTATCATGCGGAAGTATTGAAGAATGTGATACAGCGTATGATCAGTCCCAATACGTTGATCCCTTTTTTTTCATGGCTTGCTGTAGCGGCACTCACCGTGATTGCCCTACTTGTTAATGATAAGTATGGTCCTGGGGTTTTTAGGAAGTTTTTACTCGGGCACTATTTCAATCCAAAAAGGGAGGAGCGGATTTTCATGTTTCTTGACCTGCGATCGTCCACCTCCATTGCCGAAGAGTTGGGAGAGGAACGTTACTTTTCATTCCTGAGAGAAGTATTCAAATTTGCCACTTCCGCGATTCTCAGGAATGAAGGAGAAATTTACCAATATGTTGGTGATGAGATTGTGATTAGTTGGGAAACGGAGAAAGGAAGGAAAAATGCACACTGTATTCAATGTTTCTTTGATATCCAGGAGTTACTGAATAAGAAGAAATCATATTTCAGTAATACCTATGGACATCAACCGGAATTCAAAGCGGGCATTCATTTTGGGCATGTAATGGCCGGAGAGATTGGCATTGTGAAGCGTGAGATTGCTTTCTCGGGCGATGTGCTAAACACGACTGCCAGAATTCAATCCAAGTGCAATGAATTAGGCGTTAACATATTGACCTCAAAGGCAACTATTGATCTCCTTGGACCAATTAATCAATTTAAACCAGAAGAAGTAGGAACCATTGAGTTGAGAGGTAAAAAGGAAATGGTAACGCTGTATACCTTATAGACGATTGAAAGTGACTTTTAATGGTCCCAGGCCTTTTTCGCTTCGCTTACCCAGGCCTTTGGAGTCTTTCCAGTGTGTTTCTTGAAGAACTCATTGAAAACTGACTTGGAACTGAATCCACTTTCTAATGCAAGGCCTAATAGGGTTAGATGTCCAAGTGAGGGGTCCTTGGCTCTTTCTTGAAATGCTGCTAATCGGTATCCGTTGATGAAGTCATTGAAGTTCTTTCCGATCTTATCATTGAGTAACCATGAAAGCTGATTGGGGTGCAATTCAATCGTTTCTGCGAGTGCTCTTAGGCTCAGTTTTGGATCCAGGTAAGGTTGTTTTGCACTGATGATATCCTCAAGACGCTCAAGTGCGGATGCAATAGCTTCTTTTTCTAATGAGACTGATTTGCCCTGCTTCCTGGGAATATTGATAGGTTCCTCATTATAGATTTTCTTGTGGATCTCTTCGTAACTGGGATGTGAAAATATCTTTGCAGCGAGGGGATCTCCATAACTCAATAACAAAATAGAGGACTTAATGTCAAAGAGCTTTTGTAAAACCTCCATTGCTGAATCTAGTTCCTCCAGATTGACATAAACCAGAAATAAATAAGCGTGTGCTTGAAAGGAGGTGTTTTCTGAGGCATTTTGTTTGAGTTGAATCAATAGATCTGGTGTTATATCCTGGCCTCTTTCTTTTACTTCTGCCAAACATGACAAACCAAGTTTCTCATCGGGAATGATCAAACCTTCTGGTGCTTCATTCAGTAGTTGTTTTATTGAGGAGTACTGACCCGTCATGATCAAGTTGTAGGCGAGTGTTGTGATGGCGGGCAGGTTGCTTGGGTTCTTGTCTAATAGCCCTCGTAGCTTTTTCTCAGATTCCTCAAATTTTCCAGCTCGGTATAGCAAGTAGGCTTCAAAAAACGCAGTTTCGTCATTGATCGGATCAATGGACACAACATATCTCAAATGTTCAGCCGCTATTTCCAGATCACCTCGGAGGATATTCAAAAAGGCCATGAGTCTTCTGGCTTCGGGCAAGGTCGGATTCACTACGAGAGATTGCTGGCAATGCGATATGGCTTTAAGGAAGTTAGCCTCGGTATATAATGCCTGATTCGCCAGCATGTAATTCAGGCTGGCATTTTGTGCATTAATGGTCTTTGCTTTTTCAATAGCTTCAATAGATTTACCCCATGCTTCCTCCCTGGGAGCAAAACCAGCTACAGCGAGAAAGCTATAGGAGTCTGCCAGTCCAATGTAAGCGTCAATTAATTGATCGTCGAGCGCTCGTGCTTTCTCATAATATTGGATGGATAAATTGATGTTTTCAGGATTCCACTGATTATAGTGATACCGGGCTTTTTGACAATAGATCAAGGCTTGTGTATCTTCAGCGGCATGATGAAAAAGGTCTTCATTGATTTCAAGGTGTCCGAAGTTCTCCCGAATCTTATCGGCGATTAACAAGCTGATTTCATCCTGTAAAGCGAAAACATCTGTCAATTCCCGGTCAAAATTTTCAGACCATAAGTGAAATCCATTATCAGTTCGTATGAGCTGAGCAGTGATCCTGACACGATTGCTGGATTTTCTGATACTCCCTTCTAATACGGTAGACACCCCTAGTTCATTTCCAATGTGCCGGATGTCTTGTTTTAGGTTCTTAAAGACGAAAGTAGAGGTACGAGCCGTAACTTTCAAGCCTTCTATTTGACTTAGCGCATTGATGATTTCCTCTGTCATCCCATCCGCGAAATATTCGTTTTCCGCGTCTGAGCTAAGGTTATCAAAGGGTAATACGGCAATGGATTTCTGATCAATCAAGTCAATTCATTTGTACGACTAAAATAATCAGCAATGGGCAAACCGAGATTTAGAAATATGAATTCTATTCCGTATCAAGAGTAGCTTGAAATAATTTGACCTTAAAATGCGCGATTCCAGCCCCTAGACCGACTTTTTAGGGTTATCGTTATTCGGTTGCGCATTATAGCAGTTCGTTTGTAACTATCTGTATACCAATGCCTTACAGGTGTTATTGACGGACAGTCACCCCGAGTTCAGCCGTTGACTAGTGTAAATACAATTGCGTTAAAGGCTGTTTCATTTTTAAGAGGATGCTGTTCGAGGTTAAGAGAACAACAACTTCCGTCAGGCGGCCCGACTTTCAAACTTTCGTGGATAATTCGTTTCATCTGGATGGATGAGATTTTCTTCCAAGCTAATAACCTACAATGAGTCCTCTGGTCCAGACAAAGGCTAAAAAACTGGGAAAAAAATAAAGCAGGAAAACGGCATATCGGCTTCCCTTGCTCTTCGATTCTTTGAACTGATCAACGATCTGAGGCCAATAAACGAAGAAAAAGGTGATCATCAACATCAAGGTAAGTAGTCCAGTCATCAGGAAGCTTCCGTCAAAACTTTTAGAGGAAAACAGCTCTTAACCCTGGACTTTACTAAAAGCAATAAACTGATCCTGGAAAAACCAATTTGCTAAACTGGTGATGTACAAGCTGGTAGAAAAGGCCACCCAAAATGCTGATCGAGAAAAATAGATATTGGAGCGATCACCTCTTTGCTGATGAAGTGCACCTAAAAGTAAAACCCTGAAAATCTGTCTCATAAGTCAGATCTAATGATTTCCTATAACAAGTCTATTTGAGTGGGATTTCTCGCTTCATCAATTGCCACGAATGCGAATTCACCGTTAATAGCCAATTCTCGCTTATTGGAATACATTTCTTCGATAAAGACGTCTACATGAACTTTCAAACTTGTGTTCCCTACATGTTTGACAAAACCTACCAGTTCAACGATCGTTCCCGCAGGAATTGGTTTTGTGAAATCTATTTTATCACTACTTACTGTTACCATTTTTTGCCGACTAAACCTCGTGGCTGTAATGAACGCCACTTCGTCCATCAATTGCATTGCCGTCCCTCCAAATAAGGTGTCATAATGGTTGGTTGTATTTGGAAATACGGCTTTAAAGATGCTTGTCCGCGATTTTTCTATTTGTTCTACTGTTGTCATTTAATTACTTATTCAAAGGCCAGGTATACTCGGGAATCTACAGCGCTCACTTGACATTTTTTGGAGAAATTTTGATCTTTATCCTACATGCTTTTTTTAGGCAAGTTAGGTGAGCAAAAGTGTCAGAATTAATTTAAAAAATGGAACCAGCCCCACTGCGAGTACCCCACTAGGCGTGACCCACCAGACGTGACCATTCATATTCCGTCTCCCGACCCGGCAGATAAGGGCAAGACTCAAATAATTGTTTTCAATTAAAAAGGGCTACGCCCCCAAGAGAAAAAAGAAAACGGTAGAGAAAAAAAGCAAGGTAAAGCGCTCCTCATGGCACCCAATTCATTGCTTTTGCGCGGCTGTTTTTTTCCGTGAAAACCAGACTTGGAGCCCGTTAACTTGGATTGAGTTTTTTTCATTTACAAGTCAATGCATTGTGTATCATTTGCTTACTTTTGATTTATAACTATTGATTTTATGATTGATTTGAAATATCGTGGTATTTCAGTAAAAAACTTAAGAAGTACAATTGCTGGGAAAGTCCTGAATGAAGGACAATTCGAAGCAATAGAATTACACGATAAGATTTTTCCTTTTAAGACTAATGAATATGTTATAAATGAATTAATTGACTGGAATAACTATGAGAATGATCCCATTTACAACTTGGTATTCCCCAGAAAGGAGTTGATCGATAATAGTGATTATCAATTACTTCGAGATGCTATGTCGGGTGATAACAATTCGACAATCAAAACACTTAGCGATGATATCAGAACAAGATTAAATCCACACCCATCGGACCAGATGTTAAATGTTCCTTCTGCTTTAGAGGGTATTCAACATAAGTATGAGCAGATTATTTTGTTTTTCCCAAAGCAAGGACAAACGTGTCATGCATATTGTACTTTTTGTTTTCGATGGCCTCAATTTACAGGAGAGAAGAAGTGGAAATTTGAGACCGCTGAAACAAATAAGGTGATATCTTATTTAAGGCAAAACCCTCAAATAACCGATATCCTCTTTACGGGTGGAGACCCAATGGTAATGAATGTAAAATCATTGAAGAAATATATTCAGCCTATACTTGATGCGAATATCTCCTCTCTAAAAAACATCAGAATCGGAACAAAATCTCTTTCTTTTTGGCCATATAAATACCTAATAGGCGAAGAAGGAGAAGAGATTGTTAAACTTTTTAGTGAAATAACCAGAAGAGGATTGCATTTAGCATTTATGGCTCATTTTAGCCACCCGAGAGAATTACAAACAGATGCAGTAAAGCAAGCAGTGACAAGAATAAAAGAAACTGGAGCTGTTATCCGAACACAAACACCCCTTATTAAAAAAGTCAATGACGATTCTTCTATTCTTAGAGATCTATGGCAAGAACAAGTTCAACTAGGCCTTATTCCTTATTATTTATTTATCGCTAGAGACACGGGCTCTAAATTCTTTCAAGCTATAAATCTGTATGAAGCATCTAATATCTTTCGTGATGCTTTTCGACAACTTTCTGGCTTGGCACGAACCGTAAGAGGCCCAGTAATGTCAACTAGTTCAGGTAAGGTTCTGATAAATGGGAGCATCAATATGGGTAGTGAAAAATTTTTCGTTTTAGAATATTTGCAAGCAAGAAATCCTGAACTAGTTAAAAGGCCATTTTTAGCCCGATTTAATAGAGATGCATGTTGGTTTGATGATTTAGAATTGATGCCAAATGATTTTGCAGATTTAAATAACTGTCAGCGATTGTAATTGTTAGATGACAAAAAAAGCTGCACTTTACGATACAGCTTTTTTTGGTCATTTCGAAAGCAATCTCTTATTCTGATCTTAATCCTTTCACCGGATTCACGAAAATTGCTTTGATCGACTCATAGCTGATGGTGATCAAAGAAATGATCGCGACGATGGTTCCTGCGATGATGAAAACATCCCAACCCAGGGTTACCTGATATTCAAACTCTGATAACCAGTCGCGCATCAGGTATTGACCAACAGGTATCGCAAGAGCCAGAGAAATGGCCATCATGATCAAAAAGTTCTGCGTCAGCAATAACAATATTCTATTGAAAGAAGCACCCAGGACTTTGCGAATGCTGATTTCTTTGGTTCGTTGCTCAGCCATGAAAGCACTTAAACCAAATAGGCCTAAACAAGCAACAATAATCGCCAGCACGGAAAAAGAGGTAAATACATTCGACGTACGCTTCACATCATCGTACATGCGGGCAAAACTCTCATCCAAAAAGGTATATCGGATCGGTTGATTGGGCATGAATTCATCCCAAACCTGATTGATTTGAGTAACTGAGGCTTGCAAGTCCTGAGACTGAATTTTGACACTGATGATCTCACCAAAACTTGTCCCCGACAAAGCCAATGGTCTGATGATCTCACGCAAATTGTCGTAATTGAAATCCTTGATCACACCTACTACCGTCCAGACACGTTGAAAATTTTCAATGCGGGATCCAATGGGGTTGTCCAGGCCTAGTTGCTTGACCATTTCCTGATTGATGATAATTGCGGATGAATCTGATGCCCGATCTAAATCAAACATGCGTCCTTCAACCAACTCCATCCCCATGGTTTCCAGGTATTCATCATCCGCACGCCACATTTGTGCCCCTACCGACGCATCTAACCGAGATCGGCCTTCTTTAAAGAAAGCATTTCCATCACGCTTTGTCCCTACAACTGGCAAGTAGTTACTTGCTGAGCTAGAACTCACTCCGGCTAGTTTGGCAATTTCACCCTTGAATGCGGGAATCCTTTCTCCCAGGGTGTTACTTCCCTGCAGTAAAAGGACTCGTTCCTTTTCAAAGCCAATGTCTTTATTCAAGATGTAGGTCATTTGACGATGAACCATCAATGCACCGATGATCAGTACCACGGAAGCGGCAATTTGAAACACGACCAGTACACTACGCAACCTGGAGCTTTTAGTCCCACGGCTTTTTTCTCCTTTCAAAACCTGAATAGGTCGAAATGCGGAGAGGTAAAAAGAAGGATAAAGTCCGGCAATGACACCTATGAACAGCGTTGCCCCAACCAAAGACGGAATAAACCACCAGTATCCCCACGGAATGACCAGTGTCTTGTCGGCCAAAGTATTGAAAAAGGGCAATGCCAGTGTGGCCAATACAACGCCCAATAACATTGAAACAAAACTGAAAATGAAAGACTCTGTAAGAAACTGTTTGATCAGGTCTTTACGATAAGAACCCACTACTTTTCTCAAACCCACTTCTTTCGCCCGATTGGCGGATTTTGCCGTAGAAAGATTGATGAAATTGATCGCAGAAAGCAAAAGGATCAACACCGCAATGGCTCCAAACATTTGGACCACCTGATAATCACCGTGAGCTAACGGATCATGAATACCTTTTGATTTTAAGTAGATATCGGAAACAGGTTGAAGCATGAAGGAGTGATACTTGAAGTTGTCCACGTCTGCTTCCCCCTGGTCTTCCGCGTATTTTACCATAAAGCCATCGCGAATGAGTAACAGCTTTTCTTCCAGATCAGCTTTGTTCGTGCCCGGCCGTACCCGCACATAAGGACTGTAATTCCAGCAACACCAGTTGGTTTGCTCACCTGGCCAGAATTCTCTCGCCGTAAGTGAGATCAGAAAATCAAACTGCAAGTGAGAATTGGATGGAAAGTCCTGCATTACACCGCCAATCACATAGGGGTTTTCGGTGTTGTCATTGAGGACGATCATCTGCCCTACCGGGTCTTCACCCGGAAAATACTTGTCGGCTTTGCTTTTTGAGATCAGGATACCATTGGGTTGCGACAAGGCCTCTGTCCTATTGCCGTAGACCATGGGGATTTCCAGAATTTCAATCAAATCCTGATCCGCGTAAGCAAACCCTTCTTCATAGCTATTCTGCATCCGATCCTGTCGCCTGAATTGGTTATTCCCTGCATCAAACCAATCAAACGGGATCAGCCTTCCGGCCATTTCAATTTCAGGAAAACTTTCTCGAAGTACCTGACCCGTTTGCGGAGGAAAAGAAGCCCAGCGATCTGTTTTCTCGGGAGCTGCATGCACATTGATCACCCGATAGATGTCCGCTTTCCGCTCGTAATTTTTATCATAGCTCAGCTCATCCTGAATGAACAATATGATCAGGATACAAGCGGCCATACCGATACCGAACCCACCAATTTTGATCGATGAGTACATCTTGTGCTTGAAGAGACTTCTCCAGGCTACTTTAAAATAGTTTCTAAACATTGCTGTATGTATTGAGTTATTTGACCATTTTCTTTTGATGGCGAAAGGCCGGATCATGTCCAACACTTCGTACAGAAAGATGAGGTTTGACCTGAAACGACTCATCTTCGTTCGGCGAATGCCATAGAGCTCCCACAGGTCGCCTTCGATCGTTTCCAACACGCGTTCGGAACAGATCTTTCGAAGCAACCAGGTGAGCCATTTGGGTGGCTCCGGAAAACTCGGACTATTCACCGAACTCCAGGTTTAGCCCTTCTATGTTTCTGGAAAATTCCAGTCTCAGGCGATTGGCATCAATCAAGGCATTGCGCCCGGCAGAAGTCAACAAGTAGAATTTCTTTCTTCTACCTCCACGCTCGGCCGTAGCCCCACCTTCTGAGGAAGTAACATACCCTTTGTCCTCCAACCGGTAAAGCGCAGAATGTAAGGCACCTATACTCGGGCTTTTTCCTGTTTTTTCCGCCAACATTTCTTTGATGACCACTCCATAGGCCTGTTCTTTTAATGAACCAACCGATAGTAAAACAAGCTCTTCAAATGCTCCTAATTTCATGATTGCATTAGTTTCCTAAAACCAAATTAAATAAAACTCTTATATATTTCCTAAAACCAAAACAAATAATTGACGCGTTGTGACAATTAATGACAGGGATTTTTCTTAAGGGGAATAGGAAAGATCATCAAAGGGATACCGGTATTTTATCAGCTCCTCTGAAGTTTAAGCTGATAAAAACCCTAGCCGGGCACCCAGCATGACGATCTTTACTGTGTATTTCACTTTAGTGAAATGGGTATTCTGTTCTAAAGCTTAATAAAGATCTTCTTCTTTTCTAGCCACCAGGCGACAGACCAGCAGACACTTGTAAAGGCCAATGCATACATGAAAGACCCGAAAGGTGTTCCGAATCCCATCCACTCGAAGAGGTTGCGGTAAGTCCAACCATAGATTGAAGTTTGCTCATCAATTTTGACAGTGTACATGACCTTGGCCAATACTGAAGAAAGCACATAAATGATCAAGGGGTTTTTACCGAATGTTTCGAAAACCCGGAACTGGAGTGGTTTTTGTCGTTTTTCCATTAGGAATATGGTCGCTCCGATGATCAGGCAATCCAGGCCGCAAGTGATCAGTACGTAGGAACTGGTCCAAATTTTCTTATTGATCGGGAAGAGTGGATCCCAGATATAACCGATGAACAACATCATCACACCAGCCAGCAAAAGCTTGGTTAGTTTCTCATAGTCCGCACCATCTTTTCTTACATAGAGGCCCACTAAAAACCCAATAAATACATTGACCACTGCCGGAATCGTACTAAGCAATCCCTCCGGATCAAACGGCAATCCTTCACCCATATACAGGTGACCAGAACCAAGAAGAATGAGATCCAGTTTTTGGGCAGCATTGCCTTCGAGGGTCAAGTCTCCAAAAGCGACCAGAATACCCCAATAAGCCAGGAGAAATGCAATGGAAAGTGAAACAATTTGACGGGGTTTGAAGAAATAAATGAACGGCAATGCGATGGCATAACAAAGGCCAATTCGCTGAAGCACGCCCATGATGCGTAGTTCTCCGAATGATTTCAATACCCAGCCAGCTTCAGTTTGTTTCAAAAAAGGGAACCAATACAAGCTGAACCCAACAAGAAAAATTAATGCGGCTCGTTTGAAGCCTTTCAATAGGACTTCATTGGCAGTCTGCTGTTCCCATTTTTTCGAGACGAAGCCCATGGCATTCCCTACTGCAAAAAGAAACGAAGGAAAAACAAGGTCCGTTGGGGTGAATCCGTGCCATTTGGCGTGCAACAAAAGTGAATATGTGTTTCCCCAATCACCAGGGGTATTCACAATGATCATGAAGGCTATGGTAGCACCTCGAAAAATATCCAGAGGTTTAAATCGATTCATCGGATGAGGCTAAGGTTAATGTCTGCATCGAAGGTGACTAATTTTTTATCGTAAATCACATGGATATTGTGCCTTATGGGCAAGGGTATTGAATCCTAAGGGGCGATAGAGATCTAATTTTAGCCAAAAGCTGAGGTCAAGGTTGTGACATTGTTGGTTTTGGCGATTGAGATCCGTGGACAATCAATGAACAATTTTCCTTGTTTATCATTAACTTCATATGGAAGATTTAGCATGACAGCAGAGCAGTTTATAGAAATGACACGGACGCATCAATTACGGTGGGTCTACTTCGAAGGAGAGTGCCTTACTTCCATTCGATACTACAGGCATAAAGTGACCTTATACCTGATCAATAATTTTTTGGTGGAGGTGTTTTACAATCACAAAGAGGATTGTATAGATAACGTGGGCCTGCTCGATTTTAGCAGCAATCGCCTGAATTTCTATGCGGATCAGGTGAGATTACCTCGTGAAATGCGAGCAGGCTCCTGATTAATTATTTTTCTATTTCCGCAGTACCTGACCCGGTACCAATGCTGATGCGTACATCCTTATTCCCAATTTTGGCCGTCTTTCTGATGGTCACATTGTACCGACCACCATTGTCTTCCTCTTCTTCTTTATCAAACTCGAACGGAGCAACGATTCTGCCACTTCTTTTATTGGCCGACATGACAATCAAGCCTTCGATCTTGTTTCCATTGAAGTCGAGAACGGCATCTCCTGATCCGCTGTTCAGTGAAAGGTCATAATCCAAAGGAGCGGCGAGGCTTACTTCCACATTACCTGAACCAGAATTAAAGCTGGAATTATCTGTTAATGTCAGGTCTTCGATTTCAATCTCACCTGAACCAGTATTGCAAGACAGATAGCCACGTACTTTTTCACCCTCTACATCTCCACTTCCTGTGTTCATTCGAAATTCTCCTTCAACGTCTTCGAAGTTGATGTCACCGGAACCCGAATTTCCTTTTGCTTCCCCTTTGAAATCGCTAAAGTTCAGGCTTCCGGAACCGGAATTCACACTAATCTCAGCGGTAAGACCCGATATTTCAAAGTCTCCAGAACCAGTATTGAAATCAATTTCCGTATTATCTGGCACCTGAAATCTCCAGGTAGCGCTTCCTCGCCAGTTTCCGCGCTTATTGTCTTCCCGAATTCTAAGCCGATCCCCTCTTTGTTCTATGCTGGGCTGATAGTCGTCAATGTTATGCGTGACCGTCAGATAAACCTTATTGTCAGGGCTTTTTTCAAAGATGGCATCCCCAGGACCGACAGAAATTTCAATTTCTTCAATTCCTTCAAACGTACGTTCGATCTTTTGCTCCTGCGCTAATGCGATCATTGGTACCATCGCGAGCAGAAGTGTGATTAATTTGAGCTTTTTCATTCTGAGTTCAGTTAAATTGATCTTTCTACAGAGACTCAGAAGAATGGAACAGGTTGCATCAGGGCACAAAAAAAGGTGGCCATATCTGCGGCCACCTTAAACGACAACAATAATTATGAAAATTTTTTAGCTTCCGCAGCCAACACAATCAATCTCAGAGTTTATCGGTTTCGTACCGTTCAACTGCATTTTGAGATTGTGAATTTTGTCCCTGATTTCCATGTCTTTGAACATGTCACCAGTAAGCGAAGCTTCCAGCTCGCTGATATTTGTTTCTATTTCCTGAACACTCATGATATTATAGGGCGGGTTTTCTATCCAAACATAAATTAAACAGAAAAAGATCGCCTGGAAGAAATAAAATCGGGAAAGTTTCGGAATTAGTTCATTCTGCTCAAACGAGACATCCTTTCGGTGATTTCACCTTCAAGAATAATTGCTTTCGGGAATAAGATCTCGTTTTCAATCTCAGCGTGGTACAACACTTCTCGATCAAATGATTTAAGCTCATTGATGATGACACGGGTATGCAGGTCATTGGAAGGCAGGCCTTCAATCAAATCTCGCAAATTGCCCATTTCATCTTCATTATCGTGTTCCACCCGGATCTTCTCAAGCGAGAAATTTCGATATTGAAGCAATTCCGCAGCAGGATTGGCCACTTTCTTTTGCTTGACCTTACTCAAAGAGCTAACGTAGCGGAAAAGTTGGTCCTCCTCTTCGTAGATATGTTTGATAAAATCTTCCACAAAAACCGGGAAGATCTCTTTCAAATCACTGGCAAAAGATGCCTTCAGGCTATCCAGCAGATGCGAAATGTAAGGAAGCTTTTCTTTGATAAATAAATGATGCGAATGCTTCAGATATTCCAACAGTAAGTCAACCGGATACCTGGACAATTCCGCGAACGAGCATTTTTTGCTGTTATCGAAATCGTAGAAACACTTGATCATCTTCTGCCGACTGATGCCGCGTTCCTCACAAATCTCGCTGAGCGTTTTTTGTTCATTATCAAAAAACTCAATACCTAAATAGTGGAGTGCCCTCGCATATACGAAGTTCTCTTCTATCACGGATGCTATGGATTTTTTGAGTACGCTCATGAGTTCATCGCGGTAAATATAAAAAGTTAATCCAGCGACTTGTTCAAAAGTTAAATTAAAAACGAATTATATCCAACCAACGTTTATGATTTAGGTTATTTTATTTCCTCCGATTAATTTTAGAAGCTTACTTCATATAAAAGTGTCAGAAAACAATAATTCACGTCAGGCCATTAGGTTGCCACTCCTTTTTTCCATTGCCCTTGCTCTCGGAGTATTCATCGGATCTCGCATGGGTAATCCCGGATCAGCTTTCAATAGTTTCGAAGGCAGCATGTCCAAGTTTAGAGAGGTCCTGTCCTACATCGAAAATGACTATGTAGATGAGGTAGATACAGAAGCCATCATGGATGAAGTGTTGGACGAAATGTTGGAAGAAGTAATTGAAGAAACGCTCCAACGGCTTGACCCACACACCAGCTATATTTCTACTACAGATATTGACCTCATTCGTTCACAGCTACAAGGCAACTTTGAAGGGATTGGTATAGAATTCAACATTTTCAAGGACACCATCTATGTAGTCGCTCCGCTGAGTGGTGGTCCTTCGGAAAAAGTAGGACTGCTATCAGGGGATAAAATCGTAAAAGTGGATGGTGAAACCATTGCCGGTGTTGGGTTTACCAACAGAGATGTCGTGTCCCGCCTAAGAGGAGAAAAAGGGTCTGCGGTAAATGTCAGCATCAAAAGGTCCGGAAATGATGACTTACTGAATTTTGAGATCATCAGGGATGTGATCCCACAGTATTCCGTGGATGTCGCATACATGGCTGATCCGAGCACTGGTTACATGAAAGTCAGCAAGTTTTCAGCTACCACCTACATGGAATTTAAGGAGGCATTACTCGGCTTGCAGGAAAAAGGCATGCAGCGACTAATCCTGGACCTTACTGGTAATACAGGAGGCTATCTAGACCGGGCCGTTGACATGGTAGATGAAATTTTGGAGGATGGAAAGCTCATCGTCTATACAGAAGGAAAAGAATCCAGGTATAATGAGCGGCATGTGTCCCGCAAAGGGGGTGATTTTGAAGCAGGCTCGCTGATCGTGTTGATCGATGAAGGATCCGCATCGGCTTCCGAGATTGTTTCCGGAGCCATTCAGGACCATGATCGTGGCCTGATCGTAGGAAGACGGTCTTTCGGAAAAGGACTGGTCCAATTACCAATAGCGCTGAATGACGGTTCCGAATTAAGACTGACCATTTCCAGGTACTATACGCCGAGTGGCAGATGCATTCAAAAACCTTATGGCGAAGACCTGGATGAGTATTATCGTGACGACATCCTGACGAGATATGAAAGTGGAGAAGTTTTTCACGAAGACAGCATCAAGATCAACAAAGAGTTGACATTCCTAACCGCAGGGGGAAGAAAAGTGTATGGTGGTGGAGGAATTATTCCTGACCACTTTGTCCCTATCGACACTACTGGAAATTCTGCCTATCTGAATCGTCTTTTTAGTTCCAATAGCATTGCGGAGTACAGTCTGAATTATTACAAAAAGGAACAGGCCAATCTAGAAGCCATGGGATTGGAAAACTTCTTATCGCGATTTGAAGTATCGGATCAAATGCTTCAGGACCTGGCAGCCTATGGTGCCTCCAATGGCGTGGAATACGACGAGGACGACTTTATGGAATCCAAAGCATTGCTCACGACCTACCTCAAAGCGTTCATTGGAAGAAGTGCATGGAATAATGAAGGCTTTTACCCAGTTTGGAATGAGCAAAACGAAATCTATCAACGAGCCCTTAACTTATTTGAAGAAGCAGACGCGTTGGTGACCAATTGATTTTGACTCAATCGAGTTTCAGACACATGTCATAGGCTTGTTCGTAGTACCTGGTCAGATTGGACCAGTCGAACAATTGTGCGGAAGCCTCCACTTTATTCCTAAGGTCAATGCGCTCCCTTCGTGACAATCGAATGAAATTGTAAAGCTTGTTGGCCAGCTGTCCCGCTGCATCATCGAAGCTTCGCTCATTTCGTTTCACGACATGGATGCCAGACAAATGAGGGTCTTTCACATTTTCCTGGGTATAATCCCCAAAGCCAGCCAGGTCACTGGTGATAGCCGGGACTCCCCTGGCCAGACACTCAAGAGGCGTATAACCCCATGGTTCATAATAGCTTGGGAACACGCCCATATGACACCCTCGCACAAACTGGCTGTATTCCATTGAGAACAGTGGGTTTGTATAGTTGATGAAATCAGGGTGATAAACAATTTTCACCCGGTCATCTTCATTATTCACCAGATTGGACGTCCGAAGGAAATTGAGGATATCATCCGACGCATCATCGTGGAGGTTATGCGTCACTACCGGTGGTAGCTGATCAGATTTCCAGGACTGCAAGGTTCTGCGATAGCGCAATCGCCAGTAATCATCCACAAACTTGCTAAGGTCCGGCAATTTGGGGCTATCCTGTTCTAATGCCTCAAAGAGCAGCCGCTCACCGACTTGCCGTTTGATGTTTTCTACCGTGTATTTGAATTCTTCCAACACCGCACGCGTCTGTAAGATTTGTGGGTTGATGGTAGAGAAAGGTCTTTTGGTGATGAAGAACATCACAATAGTGACGTCCGAATTTTCAGTTTTCAGGCGATGGTTCAAACGAGCCAGGGCTTCTAGCGTCAGATCATAACCTTTGTTTCGATACTCATACCTACCTGAGGTGAAGAAATATAAGGTCTTGTCCAAATCAAAATTGTAGCTGGAAAAGAAGTGTGCCATCGTAAATTGATGGATCCGGTTCTTGTATTCCAGGTGGAGGTTCTGGAATTCATGCAGTGCCTCGAATCGCTGATTGTTGATACCATTGGGTAAAAGCACATCTGGTTCTCTTCCCAATAATTGGCGACATTCTTTGGCGGTTACTTCACTGACCGTACTAAATATATGGCAACCATGTGCCGCTGCACGCTCCAGACCTACGGCCGTTTCAATGTTGAAATGTTTTGCCTCCTTTTCCCAGTCCATGAAAGAGAGGTGGTCATAGAAATTGGGATCATTCATGGCGAGGTATCGCCCAAGCATGGTCGCGTGGGTAGTAAAAACAATCTTGGCTTTGGTTCCTTCTTTTCTCAAAGCTGGCACACCGGAAGCCGCCATCCATTCGTGGATATGCAGGATCAGTTTCTTATCAAACCCCTCCTGATGCTCAAGGGTCGAAACAAAAATCTTTATCAACTCGCCAAAGGCAATGACATCATTGATCAAATGATCCTCTCCCGGAGAGGAAATACCATGGTCTTCCCAAAGCAAATATTTGATCTCTCCCAGACGATGCATAACCGATCCCAGGTCAAACAGGATAACTTTGGGCCGTCCACTCACCAGCCAGACACCATAGTGAACCACTATTCCGTTTTCCCGCATGGTTTGCACGGCTTTTCCGACCGGTCCTTTCAAATCCTCTAACGGTTCAAACTCAGAAGCCGCCTGCTGTGGCATGTATGGACCTAGCAAAATGTAATTATCACCCCATTTTTTGATGATATCGGGTGTTTTTGAACGAACAACCGTGTAGATTCCACCGACCTGGTTGACTACTTCCCAGGCAGCCTCCAGCAACAAGGACTGGCTGACTTGCTTTCGTGTAATACGACGTAATGAAGATCTTTCTTTTGCCATTCCTTAATTATAATCCTTATTGCGTGTAAATACCAAAAAGTGATCCATATAAGAGTAAAAGGGTACCTGCGGTACGGAAACGGCATGCAGATTGCGAAAGAATTTATGAACAGAGTATCAGTCAAATGAGTTATTTGCTTTTAAGAATTGGATTAACTTAGCGAGTTATTGAACTGAACATGTCGATCCCTTCGTTTGTGTTTAGGGTTTTGTAATTGTCAGGTGTTCAGGCGGGTGAGTTTTAACGGATAAAAAGAATAAATACAGATGGATCAAACGACATATCACGCGTTCCTCGATCAGTGGGATTTGGTGATGTATGGATTAGCGGGACTCTCTCTCGTGGTGTCATTCATTATCTATTTGACCTATAAGATCAAATACGCATCACAAAATGGCTACAAGGAAAAGTTTGATTTTGCGAGTTCGCAAGAGATCAAAAAATATCTTGCGGTCAACTTTGCCATTGCTGCGGCCATTTTCTTTGTGTGTAATACGGCCAGTGCCGACACGGTAAAGCTCAACATCATCTGGTTCTTTATCCGGATTTTCATTTCTATTTGTTTTGGCACGTTATGGGGATATGTAGCTTATCTGGTATTCAGCTACTACTATCCAAAAAGACTTCACAAAAAACTACACAGGCTTCGTTACACGCCCCGGGTTAACCCTAAGACGGGCAATAAGATGAAACTCCTGAGCGAGGAGGAAGAAGATGCCTATCTGGATGAAGGGATGCAGGCAGAAGAAAATGTGTTTTCCGTGGATTATGATGTTTGGATCGACCCGGATACTGAAGAAACACACATTGAAAAGTACAAAGGCCATCTGAGTGCGCTGGAGTGCGATCGATGTGGATTCCAAACACTGAAACTGGTCAAAGAAGAAATTACGACGCCAGCGACCGAAACAGAAGAAGGGGAGCTACTGAAAGAATACAATTGCTCTTATTGTGGAAGAATCAAGCGCAAAAGCGTGAAGATTACTACACAAATTTCTTCGTCATTTGATAGCGCAACACTGATCGCTGATCCACTAGCTCACGATGGCAAAGTGGTTACTGTCAAAGTAGAGATCCATGCGAACACTGGCGATATTAAAAATTACGAATTCCAAAACCTTAAACAGGCCAGTCAATTCCTGAAAGAGTTTGATCTGGAAAAACTGGAAGAAGAAGTAGAGATATAACAAGAAGGCCGTACATCGCGGCCTTTTTTACTTTTGACCAAAGGCAACTTCTGTTAAAATTATTTTCCTCAACTTTCGTTACTTTATGGTTATGATACGAAAAGTCACCCTTTTTGCCGTGGCATTCAGTTTTGCGTTGATCAGTACCGCGCAAGATAACCTGGCCGATTTATTCAAAGTAGATTACGAAACACCGCTGACCATCGATCTGGATGAGGATGAATCAGAGAAAGAATTAATTCAACCAGTAGCGAAGAAGAAGAAAAAAAAGAACAAGAAGGTTTTTTTCGGAATCAAGACCAAACGCCAGTTTGCCCGAACAGGTTTTGGTAAAAAACAAGCCATTGAACTTTTCCATTACTTGAGGCAATATGAAGATCCGCCAGAATATGCTCGGGAGTATTACTGGTATGATACGAAAAAGAAAAAGATCCAGAATTCAATCCGTGTGAAAAAAGATGTAGCGTTAGTGCTACATGGCCACTATATCAAAAAAATTGGTGAGCAAGTCATCGAGGAAGGTTATTTCTATAAAGGTCAAAAGCACGCACGATGGATGAAATACAACACCAGCGACATCTTAACCGACAAATCAAAATACTGGAAAGGATGGCCTCAGGAGTCCTTGTTGGCCTTCTATGATTTTCAAAGAACCAAGCTGAAAGAAGTGATCCCGGTTCACTTCGGGGAAAAGGACGGCAGATACTTTGCGTTTCATTCCAATGGTTCTATTGCGGTTCGAGGGAATTACAAGTTTGATTACCGGGTAGGTTTCTGGCGAGAGTTCTATGCCAACAAAAACACCAAAAGAGAAATCAAATATCCCGATGATCCGTTTGACTTTGATACCAAGCCTGTGATTGTGAAAGAATGGAACGAAGAAGGTCAATTGATCTACGACCGAAATCGATTCTTAAGCAGCATCAGGTAAGCATTGTTTACCTAAACGCCTTTAAAACTTGACCTTTTATCAGATCCTTGAAGTGAGTCCTGACGCGAGCGTCGAGGAAATAAAAGCTTCCTACAGGAGACTGGTCAAGAGTTATCACCCCGATGTAAATCCATCTCCGCAAGCCGCGGAAGTGATCCGGCTTCTTACGGAATCGTACGATGTGTTGTCCAATGACTATCGGCGGAGGATGTATGACCTCACCTTGGGCGGTGTAGCTCAGCCTCACATTCCAGTACAGGAAACTGAGGAAGAAAGGTATAGAAGAGAATTTCGGCAGAAACGCAAAGAAGAGCAACGCATCAAGTCCGAGCGTCAATTTCGGCAAAAGCTTAAGTTCTATCAATTTCAGCGTTGGTCACAGGTGTTTTTCCTGGCTATTGGGGTGTTGTTCTCCATTGATTACTACCTCTTGTCTGAGCCCATCGATGAGCAAGTAGTCAACATAAGAGAAGGCCGACTCGATGGAAGTAAGGTACAGTTGGAAAACCATCGTTTCATCTCTGAAGATCGATTGTTTTTAGATCACTTGAAAACTCCGATCACTGATATTCAGGTGGTACATTCGTCGGTATTCGGTATCCCTACGCGTTTGGTGACCCAGGACAAACAGGGAAAACAGCATCAATATCGCATCTATCGCAACCTGCACGATCTCAATAATATTTTCCCTTTATTGTTGATTGCGATTGGCATTGTGATCCTCTTCAAACGACACTATGCAGACTGGGCATTGACACTTGGGATTATTCCCTTTTTCCTGGGAGGATTTCTATTGATGTCTATAGTGGTCTTATGGTAGCCTAATAATTCAAATTTGTGTGATCCATGAATGACGCCTTAGCGAATTACATCAATCGGTACGTTCCTTTCACAGAAGATGAGTTGGCAATTTTTCAGCAAAAATTGGTTGAAAGAAAATTTGAGAAAGGAAGTACGCTACTGGAAGCAGGAAATACGAGTAAACAACTGTTTTTTATCATAGAAGGACTAGTCCGGTCTTATTACATTGATAATAAAGGAAACGAAAAAATCACGTCCTTCGGTAAGGAACATTGGTGGGTAACAGATATGGAAAGCTTTATCCATCAAACACCTTCTCAACTGTTCATTTCTGCACTCGAACCATGTACAGTGCTGACCCTAACAAAAGACAGATTAGACGAATTGTATATCGAAGTACCTAAAGTTGAGCGACTATTTCGCCTGATCACAGAAAGGTGGTTAATTGCTTTACAGCGAAGCAGCTTCTATTATATGAAAGCCACCAGTAAAGATCGCTATTATAACATGGTGAAGCTCATTCCAAATTTTGTCAATCGGGTTCCACAGTACATGATCGCTTCCTATCTGGACATAACGCCGGAGTATTTAAGTGAGCTAAGAAGAAGTCATTGATTGCTTCTTAAGATTTCTTAATGAAAAGGACCTAAGGCCCGCTCTACCTTCGAACGATCTTTTTAAAACAAGTATTAAACATGGAACGAATTTCATATCAAGATATCCCACAGGGGATGTTCGACAAATTAATGGCCATAGAATCCTTTATTCACGAATCAAACCTGGAAATGCAATTACTGGAGATCTTAAGATTAAGGGTCTCACAAATCAATGGATGTACGTATTGCATGGACATGCATCATAAAGAGTTGAAAGCCACTGGTGAAACAGAATTACGACTTTCCACCATTTGTGCCTGGAAGGACGCTCCTTATTTTTCTGACAGGGAGAAAGCTGCTTTGGCCTTTGCCGAGGCAATTACCACCATTCACCAACATACGTTGACGGAAGAAGTATTCGAGGGTTTATCAGTTCATTTTAGCAAAGCGGAAATTGCTTACTTAACACTAGCAGTTTCCCAGATAAATACCTGGACCCGAATGATGAAGACATTCAAGTTTACACCGGGACGGTACAAGGTTCCTGAGAGACAAGCAGTATCTTAAGTATCTGTTGAAGGAAGGAAATACAGTTATCCATTTGCTGTATTTCTTTCAGCTGATTTGATCTACTTTAGCCTCATGGAATCACTCAAAAAGTATCTTAATGATATATATCCACTAAGTAATTCCGTACTTGATGAATACCTTTCATATTGGAGTGAAATTCACCTTCCTAAAAAACAGTTGATGACTTCCCCCGGTCAGGTAGAAAAGCACCTGTACTTCACGAAAGTGGGAATCCAAAAATCATATTACCTAAAAAACGGAAAACAACACGTCTTGACGTTTGCCAGTGCGCCCTCCTTTAGTGGCATTCTTGAATCATTTTTTATCCAAAAACCTTCACGGTATTTCCTGGAAACAATTTCTGATAGCTTTTTCTTAAGGATACCAAGCTCCAAACATCAGGAGATGCTCCAGAAACACACGGAAATTGGGACACTTTTCAGAAAAGTGACTGAGGTCTTCCTTGATGGAGTCATACAACGTCAACACGAACTGATGGCCTTGGATATGGAAACCCGATTCCGTGTTTTTACTGAGCGAAGTGCACATTTATTGCAAAACATCCCTCAAAAAGATATCTCTTCCTATCTAAGGATCGATGCCACTAATTTCAGCAAACTCATCAATAACATCCCAATATAGAATCTTGGTATAGACCAAGATTTGGATGCGAATCAAGGACTTTTTTTGCCCTCATATTAAATTATTTTGAACGAATGAAAACATGGAGATTAATCCTGGTGATGGCCATGGGCCTTAGCTGGGGGGTAAATTATTCACAATCAAATCCAAATAAGATGAGCAATAGAGAAGTAGTCGAGAAATTTTTAAATGGTTTCAATGATCCAGCAAAAATAGGTGAATCACTTGCGTTGCTTTCTGAGGATTACTCTTTCGAAAATCCAATGGTCAAATTGGAGTCAAAGGCGGCATTTATTGGACTGGCCCAGGAAATGGGCAAAATTTTAACTGAAGTTAACTTGATCCACTCGGCTGAAAATGGAGATTGGGTTGCTACTTTCTATGAATTCAAATCCTCTATACCCGGGTTGGAAAGCAATTTCGGGACAGAATGGTTTCGTGTGGAGAATGGAATAATCCAGGAGTCACGCTTAATTTATGACGCCTCCGAATGGCGCAAGGTTTATTCTCAGATGGAGAACTAACATCGTGGGATAATAGGCTTATAAATGAAAAAGCTCGCTCATCAAAGAATAAGCGAGCTTTTATGATTTATTAAGTTTCTTATGGTTTATCCTAAAACACCAGCAATCGTCTCTCCAATATCCGCTGGAGATTTCACCACATTAAGGCCACACTCTTCCATGATCCTCATTTTAGCCTCTGCGGTATCGTCTTTTCCACCGATGATGGCTCCTGCATGACCCATTCTTCTACCAGGAGGGGCTGTTTGTCCGGCAATGAATCCAACTACGGGTTTTTTATTCCCATCAGACTGGATCCAGCGAGCTGCATCTGCTTCGTATTGTCCGCCGATCTCACCGATCATGACAATCGCATCGGTTTCCGGATCATTCATCAACAACTGCACCGCTTCTTTGGTTGAAGTTCCAATGATAGGATCACCACCAATTCCGATCGCAGTAGAGATACCATAACCAGCTTTTACTACCTGGTCAGCAGCCTCGTAAGTCAAAGTACCAGACTTAGAAACAATACCTACTTTTCCTTTTTTGAAAACAAAACCGGGCATGATACCCACTTTAGCCTCCTCAGGAGTGATCACACCAGGACAATTGGGTCCTACAAGCGTGGCTCCTTTGGACCTGGCATAAGGTTTAGCGGTCATCATGTCTTTTACAGGAATACCCTCCGTGATGGTCACGATTACTTTGATACCCGCATCCGCTGCTTCCATGATCGCATCAGCCGCAAATGCCGGTGGCACGAATATGATAGTTACGTCCGCTCCGGTAGCGGTTACTGCTTCTTTTACGGTATTGAAAACCGGCTTATCCAGGTGCGTTTGGCCCCCTTTTCCGGGAGTAACGCCGCCTACTACGTTAGATCCGTATTCGATCATTTGTGAAGCATGGAACGTACCTTCGGAACCGGTGAATCCTTGTACGATAATTTTGGAATCCTTATTAACTAAGACACTCATGGGTATTATTGTAAATGTGCTGCAAAAATAGAAGATAAAACCAGCGTTGCCAGTCTTTGGTTTTTAATTTCTTGGTTGGGGAAACATTCCTATTTCCTTCCTCGTGAAAGGTGATATCACTATAACAAGAATCTGATGGATAGTTCCGACATTTTGAAACTTTTCATGCGAAATGTCTCTTGACCATTTTAGTTCAATCAACCGATAGCAATATATTTGGATATGCGACTCATCAGTTGCCTGGCTATAACCGTAACCCTCATCTGCTGTCAAAGTCCCCAAAAGCTCAGTACGGGACTGGCAGAGGCATTCCAGTGCGAATGGAACGATTCGCATACCCATCAATTATGCCTGACGCAATCGGAAGAAGCACAATTTCCGAAACCCATCACCTATGAGATCTTCGATAAAGGGGGAAACATGATCAAAAATGGGAAAATCCGCTCGGGTTATGTCAAATGGATCACGGACACAGACATTGAATTATTTGAAACTCCCGGAATACTCCCGGAAGGCATAGAACGAGAAGATCTCGTAAAGATCTTTCAAATCAGAACTAAAAAATTTATTAGCAAAAAAGAATTCCTGAAGCTGAAAGAAGAATAGCATTCATCCGAAATAACACCATTTCATCTTAAAATCAGACATGATTACTCTTGTAATCGTACAATTACAAAAGTCTTGACCTAATTTTGAGGCAACCATTGTATTGTCTTCGCCCGTAATCTGCCTGCATCAACCAATAGAGCAATGGGAATATTCATTCTGGGCGAATGTAAAAAGTTTTCTTATCCGTTATTTTTCAACCAACTTTTGCTGGGGTGTTTCCTGGCTACGGCTTCATTTAGCGTTTCCGCACAGTCGCAATTCACGGCAAACGGAGTAGTGGTTAATATTGATTTCGAAGACTTTCGGGGTACGGGCCTCACTTCCGGAGTTTCAACTGCCAATTCATTGGATTCCGATGACTGGGCCATTGATTTTGACGATGATGGTGGACTGGATGGGGCATTCGGAGCAGATAATACGGGTGGAAACTTTGCAGGAGGAACGGCTACAGATCAGGGTGATGCCACCGGAGGTACCGTCTATTCCTACCAAAATGGGTCTGGCAATTATATGCTTGGAATCTCCATGGTGAGGAACAATGGAGCAGACGAACCTCATGCGGCAATCCTGAGGATTCAAAACAACAGTGGTGGAACGCTTACGGATATTGCTGTATCAGCGGATATCTTCTATCTGAGACAAAATAATGGATTCACCACGCTCAGCTTTAGCTATAGCACCGATAATAGTACGTTTACGGGCGAAGAAACTGCCTTTACTTCTAATACCAATAATAACGCCTGGGACGCTACGGCCAATGGCACATTCAACACGACAATCTCCGGGATCAGTGTATTCGATGGGGAATACATTTATTTGAAATGGATTTGGGAAGCACGAAACAATGCTAATAATCCGGGGGCCGTTGGAATTGATGACATCAGCCTTACCCCTACAATTGTTACTTCCTCGGATGACTCTTCTCTTACACTCGATTCAGATGGAAGTGCAACGATTGCTTCTACAGTTACCTCCAGCGCAGGACAGTCTGTTCTGGGCTTCACCATAGCTGATGACGCCCTGGGAGCAGGTGATGCCTTTGATTTTACTTTTTCGGGGTTAACCCTGAATGCAGGTGGCTCGGATGGCGTAGATGATTGGTCTGATGTGATCGCTGGTGTTCTGTTATCCGATGGTTCTAATACCGCCAATGCTTCTTCCATCACCGCAACCAGTATTGTCTTTTCTGGACTAGGGACCAGCTCAGGGCAAATCGGGTTCATTGGCGATGGTGCCTCCAAGTCATATACGGTGAGCGTTTGGTTGAATACGTCAATCACAGAATCCATCGACAATGACTTCCTGCAATTCACGCTCACAGCGAATGATTTTGACTACAGTGGCGTGACCAGTGAACTTACCTCTACTGCTTCAATCACGACCAGTGCTTCCAACAACCAAATTATTGTTGCGGGTAGTCAATGGAGTTTTCAGGAGACGCCAACGAGTGTGGGGACAGAAGTGAATTTTTCATTGTCCATTGCTACTACCGATGCCAATGGAAATGTGGACGTTGACAATAGTTCGGCAAGTTTCACCTTAGCAGAGGCCGCCGGAGCCACGGGAACTTTGTCTTCTGCCACTGGTCTTACTCAGACAGTTTCAAGTGGTGTTTATACTTATTCTGATTTGGTCTATAGTGTTTCGGAAACTTTTTCGATCGACTTGAGCAGTGCAAGTTTCTCAGCCATCAATTCTGGGAATATTATCGCTGCGCTTTCTTTTCGCTCCGCAGGTAGCAATACATGGGCTACTGCCTCCAACTGGGAGTTCTTTTCTTCGGGAGTATGGACCAATGCAGGAGGCTTGGGTTTAGTCCCTGACGAAACAGATGGCCCCATCGCGATATTATCCGGACATACGGTGACGGTGAGTGCTCCCCGGACAGCAGATCAAATTACCGTTGAGAATGGAGGCCAGTTGGTGCTAAGTGCTGCCTTGACCATTGCAGATGCCAGCGGGGAATTTGATCTGATTGTCGAAAATGGAGGGATTCTTACCGTCAATACTGCGCCTACTTTTAGTACTGGAGCTACAGCAAGTATCGAAGGAGGTGGAGAGATTACCTCAGGAGATGGCAATCTGGAAGATGATCTGGCTGGCTCAGGGTCAACGAATTACTTCTACAGTTCGGATGCATTTTTCGATTATACAGGTAACAATAACAGCTTCGGTGGCGATACTTATTTCCCCAATGCCAGCACGACGGATTACCCTATTGTTTTTCTAAACGGAGGGTTTTCGAATAAGAGCGCGACGTTCAATGGTCTGGTTGGCAATGATACAGGTGGCAACATTACATTCTCTAACGGAACGATCGATTTTCGAAATGGCTTTGCCGGAGGCAGTCAGTTCACCATCAACGCCAATATCAACTTGAGTATATCCGGAACGGATGTCTTTTTGCAAGGAACAGGGGAAGTAGATTTTTCCGGGGAAACGGTGACTTTCTCGAGTGGCCAGACCATGCAACTGCAGGCCAATAAGCCAACTACCAATGGCGGATTTACTTTTCCTTCAGAATCCATTCTCGATTTACAGAGCTTCGAATTCAATGATGCAGCTGACAATAATTTCACCCTGACCATGAATAATGGGTCCACATTGATTTCTTCTGCGACTGCAGGGTTTCCTGGCAATGTTACCACCGATACTCAGAACTATGGTTCCGGTGTGAACTATACGTTTGATGGAACGGCTGCGCAGACCGCAAATTTTGGTTCCTTAGGTGCTGGAGTTACGTCCGCGGGAACGCTGACTGTCAACAATTCATCCGGATTGACACTGAATAGCGCGCTAAGTTTGAGTGGGGATTTGACATTGACCAGTGGGTCACTGACAACCTCAGGTACTTCTTTAACATTAGCTAGCTCATCAAGTATTTCAGGAGCCTCTGCTTCACAATATGTGATCGGACCTTTAAGCCGATCTGCTTATACCGGAAGTCAGGAGTTTCCGATAGGTACAAGTACGATTTATCGCCCACCGACTGTAAATCCGGGTAGTAGCAGTTCTGTGGCGGCAGAATATATTCGGAGTAATCCTGCTACAGACATCAGTGGAACACTGGACACTGATGGGGCGACTACTGCTGGGGCCATCACGGAAAGTGGTTATTGGAACCTGACTTTTGGCAGTACAAATACCGCCGAAATCACCTTGACGTTTGATGAAACAGATGATATTGTCACTGCCAATTCTAATCTGTTGATCGTGAAATACGATAATTCTGCTTCGGAATGGGTGGCCTATGCGGCATCCAGTTTTACCTCTACTTCGGTCACTGCATCGGTCACGATCGATGATGTCAATGATGTTTATTTCACCTTAGGTTCGGCAACCTCAAGCCTTTTACCCATTGAGTTGAAATCCATTGACGCTACGTGGGATGCTGGTGAAGTGATCCTGGATTGGGTGACGGCTACAGAAAAAAATAACGACTATTTCGAGGTATTGAGGTCTCCAAATGCTTTGGATTGGGAAGTAGCGACTATGATCACAGGCGCTGGAAATTCCAATCAGGAGATTCATTATCAATGGATTGATAAAAAGCCTTTAGCGAAAGACAATTATTATCGCCTGCGTCAGGTGGATTTTGACGGTGAAGCAACAATTCATCGAATCGTGTGGGTCATCAATGAAGAGGTGTATGCTCCTCAAATGGTAGTTTATGGTAATCCCGTCATTAGCTCACAATTAAATTTTGAATTGATGCATATTGACCGATCCAGTCCCGCACAGGTGGACTTGATCGATATGACTGGTAAGATGATTGAAACTAGGTCCATCACCGAATCTGGACGCACGGCAATTGACGTTCAGGGATTAAAGGAAGGGACGTATTTGTTACGGACCCAGGTGGCGGATCAAGTCTTTATTGAACGGGTTTTGATTGGTCGATTGTGAGAATGACAAGTCTTAGACTTGGTAATGTCGGATGACTTCAGTTACAAAGGGAAGCCAGGAGGAGGATTTGAGGGATAAAATCGCCAAAGAGATACCGGACATTTTTCGGCTCCCTTCGGATTCTAAACCGAAAAATTCCGGTATGACGATTTTAAAATGGTGTAATTACTTACAATGAATGGGTCACGACTTTATCCGAAGCATCAATCTGCCCTAGTGAATTAAATGTGCTTAGCACTTTTTCGATAGCTACCTCCGGTAACGTAATTTTCTGATTCCATTGCGTATTGGGCCAAAATTCCTGAACATCAGCTTCCAGCAGTCGATAACGATCGGCGATCAATGAAATGGCATTTGGGTCTTTCTTCAATGATTCCGCAGCCGCAATGATCGTTTCTAAAGTTGCTTTTAGTAGTTCGGGTGCTTCGGCAATGATATTATCGGTTGCGCTAATGACGAAGCATGGCCAGGGTGTTGGGTATTCTCCTATTCGTCTGAATTCCTGCTGATCCACCAGAAATTTAGTCGTGTACTTTTCCCACAGAAAAATGTGAGCCTGATCATTTTTCAAGGCTGCTCTGGCGCCATCCAGGTTATTCACTACCTCGAATTTGATTTCAGAATCATCCCAACCCAAGTCTTTGGCCAGTAAGATCGCCATCAAATGAGATCCGGAGCCATATCGGCTGATGGCAAACGCTTTTCCTCTCAAGTCTTCTGCTATTTCAGCTTCTGAATGATACGCAGTATGGATTCCCCAAATCAAGGGAGACTGAACATAGGCATGAATGATTTTTGAAGGATTGCCTTGTGCAATGCTTTTAGTCATGCCTTCGGTTAGCGCAACCACGAGATCCAACGAATCGTCCGCCAGAGACTGCACCATTTTTCCGGTGCCTTCAGGGACTTCCTGCCAGATCAGGTCGATCCCTTTTTCAGCAAACTTACCCTGCTCTTTAGCCAACAAGATTGGCAAATTGAAGTACTCGGGAACTCCACCAATTCGTATTTTCTTCATCATTTAATATGGTTCTATATCTATGATCAGCTCTTTTTCGTATCCATTGAAGGGTTCGTCCGAATACCCTTGTGGATTGCAAATGACTTTAGTTTTACCAATATCATACTTTATTGGTGTATGAATATGACCATGTATCCAATAGTCAGGTTGATGCTTTTCAATCATTTCTTCCAAATCAGAGGCGTATGCAGTTGATATTGGGTCTTCACGGTGTTGCTGTGGAACTGATCGAATACTTGGTGCATGATGCGTTACAACAATATTGATGGCAGCATTTGACTCGGCCAGACTTCCATTCAACCACCTCCTCGAAGCTTGATGGATGTTAAATGTATCGATGCTACGCAATTTGGAATAAGTAGGATCCCGTCTGATTTTCTTGTAATCGTTCATCTTACTCTGGCACATATTCCCAAACGCTGCAGGATTCCCAAACAAAGAAAAATCCGTCCAGAGGGTAGTACCATGAAAGCTAATTCCTTCAACTTGAAAGGACTCATTTTCCAAAACGTGCACATTACTTTCTTTAGATGCCTCTTTGATCTTATGAAGTGTTTTAGGATAAGATCCTTTGTAGTATTCGTGATTGCCAAGAATGTAAATAACCGGAATGTCACGAATGTTCTCTTTGATCCAATTAATCCCTTTTATTCCAAGGTTGACATCTCCAGCAAGGATCAATAAATCGCAATCATCAACTGGAAAGTCGAATATCCCGAATTCGTGATGCAAGTCACTGAGGATCTGAATTTTCATAAAGAAACAGGAATGCGATGAGATCTACCTACATATGCTGCAAAATGCCTTCATATAAAAAGGTCACTTTCTTGGCGGAAACCTTCCAGGTCAGCTTTTTCCCGGCTTTTTGACAGGCGTCCATGAGTTGTTTTCTTTCCGAAGCCTGGCTTAATAACCTTTCGGACAATCGTGTCAACTGAAAAGTATCCCAGGGCTCGAGTTGCGGTAGTTCGGGAATGGATTCAGCAATACCCGTGTTTTTCGTCGTGATCGTCGGAATACCTGCTTGCATACCCTCCAAAATAACGAGCCCAAAAGGCTCGGAAAGCGATGGCACAATCAGTAGATCCAATTGATTCCTTGCCTGGGTAAGCTCCTTGCCTTCCAAAAAATTCGTGAAAACGATCGGCAGATTTAGTCTTTGAGCCTTCGCCTTCATCTCTTCTTTGAGGTAGCCATCGCCGATGACCATGAATTTGATGCCTGGTACCTTCGATCGTAATTCTCTGGCCACATCCAGGAAATAAGAGGGGCCTTTCTGATGTGTCAACCGACCAATAAAGCCTACGACGGGAGTTTTTCCTAAAACTTTAGTAGACTTCCATCTCCCACTCACGCCATTAGGTACCACCTCAATTTTTCGTTCGTTCACTCCATAATCCCGCGCGATCTGTTTTTGCAGACGCTTGCTAACGGAAACGATGTATTGGGCATGAATCAGCGCTTCTTTTTCGATTTGAGCAATCTCCGGATTGGCTCCCAACCCATTACGATCAGACTCTACACTATGCACGTGAAAGACGACCGGAGCTTTCGTCAGTTTCTGGATTAAGCTTCCTGCTCTGAAAGTCATCCAGTCATTGGCATGGACAATATCGTAATTACCTTCCTGCACTTTTTGGCAGGCGAGTAATGCATACTTTTGGATTTCACCCATGAGCTGCTCACCATAGCCACCTTCCAATTCAATTTTTTCAACAGTGCTGACTTCTTTGGAAACTTTGGTTTCCGTGTAGACCACCTCTCTTTCTCGCTCCGTGGTGAAATATTGTGGCGGCAAGTACGGAAGTAAATTCACGCCAAATTGAAGGTCTTTGACTTTCTCCACCACTTCTTTGTTCTCCACCCAGACTTTCTCGTCGAGTATCAACTGACTCAGGTCCGATATTTTAGGCTGGTCACCTGTATCATGTTCAGGCTCTACTTTGGGAAGCAAAACCTCTACCTCATGTCCTTGTTTTACCAGCGCATTCGCTAGCCCTCCTGAAGCATTTCCCAGCCCACCGGTAATCAATGGGGGATATTCCCAACAAAGCATCAGAATTTTTAATGGCGCAGACATGAACGTATTTTGATTAGCGCTATGAAATTAATGAACAAACTTTAGGAAGCATCATAGTTCACTCGCAAAATGTCAGCGTTGATCTTTAGCTGTTGCATGAGGTCGAGCCAGAACAATTGTTGGGCAGACAAGTGATCGTTCGGAGACTTGATTTCGTAGAAAAAATATTCATTTTCGTTCCAGATGAAAAGATCAGGGAATCCAGTCGCGTTCTCTTTCATGTTCCGGGCCATCTCCCAGGTAATCCCTTTGATTTGCCGGGGTTGAAGTTTGTCGATCAATGGACGGAGATAATTAAGCATCTGTTCATGCCAATAAACCATAGGGCTGGCTATCCCATACTTTTCGTCATGCGTGCTTTCAATCTTCGACAAGATCTTTTTTCTCGTATTCAAGGATTGTGCTTTAGCCTCAAATGCAGGCTGTCGCTTTTTGAAAAAGTCAGGATGATACAGATCGGCCGATGCCCTTTGCAATGGATGATGAAACCCTTCCTGACTTTGGTCAAATAATTCTTCCCAATACATCAATCCAAAGAGGTTGCGCCACAAGAAATTTTCCGCATGAACTGCCTCGAATCCACCTTCCTGAAAATGCCGAATGACCAATTGTTCTACACGCAATCCGGGTTCTGGTGCTAAATCCACGGAAGGTGAAGCATGCATTCGGGTAGTCATACTGCGATTGATCCGAATATTTGGACGGTTCAAAAAGTCCTTGGCAAAAATCTTTTCCGTGGCATTGGCATAGTTTTCAAACATCTCGGCTGCCAATTCCTGGGCTTCTTCTTCATGGCCTAAGGAATCCAGAATTCTGACCTGTCGCTCTCTGGAGGGTGGTTTACTTGACAACCGATAGTATCGTAATGCAAGCTCCGGTTCTTTTTCTCGTTCGAGTTGTTGCCCCAGCTCTAGTGTGATCTTGGACAAGGCTTTTTCGCTGTGACCAAATTGCTGAAAGTGAACCCATGGGATGGATTCAATCTCATCATGTACAGCAGAAGCCGGAAACAATCTCAGGGCTTTGCGGATCGTCGATTTAATTTGAGAGATTTCAAAGAAGGCAGCTGCTTCGTCCCGGCTTTGGCACCAGGGTTTAAACGCATTTTCATCCAGCTTCTCCAATTTCACATGTCCCACATCTCGCACCACAAATTCGGACATGGGTACTTTGTATTCCCCGAAGTAGAGCAGCTTCAGAAATTCAAATTCCTCTTGCTTTTCGACCATCACGACAGGCTCATGCTGTGCGATTTCGTAGATGGATCTTTCCTGAATGAGTAAGTGTTCGATCAGCTCGGGCTTCGGGTCTGCTTTGAAGGGCTTGAGTTCGGGATATGCAGCAATGAGCTCCTTCTTCAGGAATAAATTGAAGGTGGCATAGTCTTCAGGAAGTTCCTCGGAAATAAAATCTGCTTCCAGCAATTCATAGGTAGCAGCGGGAATGTCTTTGATCTCTTCGTAATCCAGTTTATTGACTCGAAAACAGGGGCCTTTTCGATTGGCAAACCGAAGAAAGAGGCATTTAGCATCTTCACTCAGCGCATCGAATTGTTCAATGAATTCCTTGTCGGGTTCACCCAGGATGTCACCGTAATACTTTTCCAGAAAACTCAATAGGTCAACAAAGTAATCCAGGTAATACTTCGGTGGAAGAATGATCGGTCCGTTGGTAGGTGACTCAGGCATATTGCACTGACAAAAATGCGGGTAATGCCTGAGTAGTAGAAGGTTTAATTGGTAATTTCTAACTTAATCGTGATACCAGACACGGAACAATTGATACCACTTGGAAGCAGACTCACCACCGGTCCACAGTTCTGTATCCTGACTTCCTTCCTCTTCTGAATCATGAATGTTAGGAAGCAATACGGTTTCAATGTTGATGATTTCCTTTTTCTCAGAGGCCATCCATTCGTCTAGTTCCTGGAGTACCTCGTCAAAGTGCTGAATGGATCCGGATTTGAAAATTCCCCCTTTCTTTTTTTCGGGAACGAAATCTTTGCATTTTATCATAACTGATGGCGATTATTTGAATCAAGAAATATCAGTTAAATCCAATTGTCTGTCAAGTAATCCCCGGATTTTATTCGTTGACCACCACAGCGAGCTTACTTCCATCTGGACTAATCGCAACACGGGTAATCCCGGTTAAATCGAATTGTGAAAGGTCCATCAGGGAAGACCAGGATTTATCCTTCATACTTCGATAATAAAGTTGACTGTCTTGGCCCATGATCATGGTGCCTTCAGGAGTCCATGCCATATCCTCGACATTGGGAAGCGTTTCAGCCAGGACTTTTTGTTTACCATTTTTCGGCTGATAAGCCATGACCTTCCATTCGTCCGTGGCTTTGCTGATGTAGCTAATGGCCTTTTTGCCGGGAATGCGATGCAACGAACGGCCTATCTTCTCATCAATGACGGTATTCTCTGCTGTTTGCAAGTTGTTCTTCTGTAGCGTAGCCGGTTCTCCAAGCACGAATGAGAACAAGGTATTTTCATCATACCAACAGTGATAGCCAATGACCAGGTCTTCTACTAATACATTGGGTTCAGCTGTTTTCAAGTCATAAGACCAAAGTAATTGGCGGCCATCTCTTTCCAGGATAATCGTGCTGATCAAATCTCCATTAAACGACTCGGTAGGAGAATATTCACTGCCATCCGTTTCCGTAAATCGAGTCTTTTTCTTTTCTGCGATGTTGTAAAGGATGATATCGGTTTGCTCATCCGCTTGAAAACTTGTGTAGAGCAGGGTAATTCCATCCGATGAAAAGGAGGGCTGATTGTCATATCCAGGATTATCCGATACATTGACTGGATTGGACAGGCTAAACCCACCTTTGGTTTTCTCCAGATCAAAAAGATATACTTCTGTGTTAGGTTGGGCAATTGCCGTAAAGCAACAAATGGTAAGGCAAACAGCGAATACACGGGAAAGTAGCATCATCTAAGGGTGTTAATTCAAGGCAATAAAAATAGAATTGATCTGTCAATTACAAGTACTTGAACAAAACAGATGCGTTCTGGGAATGACATTCGTTAGAATGAAAATCCATACATAGCTTTTTAACAGCAGTCTAGCAGAAATATCGCAATAATTAGTTGATGTAAATAACTCTAAATAGCTGTTATTAAGGCATTTATAAAAATTGTCTATCTTTGTTGTAGACATAAAGCTTAGACAATCATGAAAATCATGCGACTTTTTCTGGCGTTGACGCTGCTATTTGTTGTATTCAATGCCCAATCATCTGAGAAATCTGAAGACTTTATAAAAGCCAAACAAGCCTTCGCAAAAGCGGTAGAAAGCCACAATTACAGTGATGCCAAAAGTTCCCTTCAAGAGCTGCTTCCCCTGATGAAAACCGATATCAAGGTTTCTAAAAAATCCATTCATTTGTTGAAAAAAGAAGGAGATAAAGACTTACTCAAACAGGCCGCTAGCGATCTGGAAAGAAAAGAGGAGATCTATAAATCATTGTCTCATCTAGTGGATGTTTCTCCGGCAGCTTTGAGGGTAAAAGCCAATCAAATCCTGGAATTAGTGTTAGAGTTTGACGGGTTGGTCACATCAGAAGACGCTTAAGAAGTAACCCCCGGCTGATCCATAGAAATTTCACAGCCGGAGGAAATTATAAACACCGCTCAATTTACAATACTGTAAGTGGGGTAATTTGGTTGGCTCATCGGAAGAACCTCTTAAATTTTTAGACTTACTCCGTGGGTTTTTGGTTAATTGGTTATTGAGTTTTTCTGCATTTTTGACCGAGGAATATTTACCTTGGTGGGTAGTGAGTCAATGCAAAAAAGTCGATTTGAATTTTCTATTCCATTGATATAACCAGGACTCTAATCATTACAAAGCTTAAACTGAATGACGCTTCTTCTAAAACTAAAGCACTGGCAGATATTCATCATACTACTTCTCGCATCATTTATGTCCAGATTTACCTGGGTTGGCAATGAATTCCTAAATACTGTACTAAATCTGATTGGCACACTTCTTTATATGATTTGGTATTTCGCAATTGGATTAGAGATTACAGAACGACTCCCTAAAAAAGTTGAACTTCCAAAGACCCTGTTCATCATCAATGGCTTCGTAGTAATTTGTTCATTCGTAACTCTGGCTATGTTCTTTGACGGGAGTTTCGAATCAAACGGACTCCTCGGTTTTATTTGGGTAGTCTACTTCATGTATGCCTTGTTTCAATTCTTTTTTTATCCAGCGAAAGCGCTAAATTCTAATGAGTTAGAAAAAGAAGCAGGATTTGGAGACTATTTCGGAGATTTTTTCTTGATGCTTTTTTGGCCAATAGGAATTTGGTGGATTCAACCCCGACTTAACAAGATCGCAGAAAACATTGATTAGCAGGTTCTAAATCACCAGGACAAGCTTTCCTTTCGCGTTACCACTTTCCATCAATTCATGCGCTTCTGCCATTTCGGATAAGCTGAATGTTCGATCGATCTGAATGTTGATCTTACCTGCAGCGACATTGTCGAGGAAGGTTTGTAACATTTCCGAAGACAAATTATGTGCGTCACCGCCATAGGACGTGAGTCTAGCGTAATGGGGGATGTGCTCAAATGGAGCAAAATCTTTCCAAACCCATTCGTTGCCCAGGATACCTGTCATGCAAACAATTCCTTGCGGACGGACGCATTTCAAAGAATCCCCTAAAGTTTTTGTGCCAATGAGTTCCAGCACCTTATCCACTCCTTCTGGCTTGACTTCTCTGACACTTTTCGAAAGGTCCGGAGCATCTAAGATGACTTCATCTACACCAATATCAAGTAATGTTTGCTTTTTAGATTCACTTCTTGTCGTAGAAAATACCGTGCAATCCATGGTTTTGGCAATCTGTGCTGCCATGATCCCTACCGAGGAGGTACCTCCTCTGACTAATAATGTTTCTCCGGATTTCAATTCAAGACCTTCCACCAGAGACCCATTGGCCGTTTGAAACATTTCGGGAATCGCGCCCAGCGTGGCCCAGGGCAAGTCGCTTTCAAAAGGGAAGACGATACGTTCGGGAACGACTGTCTGTTCGGCATATCCACCATCAAATTCACGACCCATCTCACCCATGATAGCAGCCACTTGCTGACCCGGTTGAAATTTCCCGGAAGGACATTCCTTCACCACTCCTACACACTCAATCCCCTGAATTCGAGGAAACCTGACGTTCGGCGAATGCCCTTGGCGGGTATACATTTCAGATCTATTCAGTCCTGAAGCCTTGATCTCAATGCGTACCCAACCGGGCTTGGCAATCGGATCAGGCGCTTCTTGTATTTGAATGACGGAAGGATCTCCGATTTGGGTAGTAACTGCAGCTTTCATGGTTAGTGGATTTTGCTCTTAAAGATAGAACTACAAAATACTTAAATCGAGGAAATTTCAAGCAATGAATTCAGTGATGTTAAAAACGCAGAGATTTAAGTCTTGCTTTAGAAAACCTATAAGGTTTTGACCTACATTAATCCAGAACGACCTTATAGGTTTGAACAGAACAGCGTGAATTCATGATTATGTCGTTATCTTTAAATAAACTTCAAAATGGCGAAAGAAAAACCGAACTCAGAAGACAAGGGCGACACTTTGCTTGATTAGTCTATGACTCAAAATCAACTTGAAGAGCGTCTAAAAGCGGCAAATTCCAGAATGGAGTCCGGAAGATTCACGGCACTAGAAAATCTTGAAAGAAAAATGGAAGAATGGTGATTAATTCAGTTTGGGAGTCATGACGGCATACAGGACACGTTAACTCCATTTCCTTGCATTTCGCATTTCATAGAAACCAAGGGAATAACTGTGATTTTTGTTGTTTTCTCGTTCAAGTATTTCGAACCTGCTTTTAAGATATTCTTTCTCGAAAAACTCCAAATCGTCAATTAGGGAAGCATCTATTTCTTCGATGCTTTTATTCGCGGGGCCTTGGTAAACCTCAATTTCTCCAGACTGTAGGGCATCAGCGAGACTAATCCAGAAAAGGTTAGTTCTTAAGAATATATAATTACCTTCATCATCAGACTCAATTTCTTCAATTGTGGAGATGCTGTGATGGAAGAACGGTTTGGCATATTCTCCTCTGGATTTTAAAATCGGAAAGTATAAACAGACATGCTGGAAATTATTTTTCCATAAATACTCGTCCTTCATTTCCTTTATATGGGGCATTTCGGATACCCAGTATGAATTTTGAAGCCTGATTTGATTCCCAACACGAATCCCTGGTTCATCCTCAGGTCGGATGCTAGGTACCACCAAACCAATCCTTAAAAGCAGCGACTCGTTCTCGGCTTACGATAATTTCCTGATCGAATTCGATTTTGGGTGTGATTTTTAGACGGCTGTTGGAATAGACCAACACGTCTTTGATGGCATGAATGTTTAGGATGAAGGTCCGGTTGACACGGAAGAAGGTTTCCGGGTTCAGGAGGTTTTCCAGATCTTCCAGTTTAAAATCTACAATGAATTTCTTGCTGGCATTGGTCACCAGGTACGCAGTTCGTCCTTCTGCAAAGAAAATACTGGCATCTTCTGTTTGTATGGAATGGATGTGCTCACCCAGCTTCACCATAAATCGGGCTTTGTATTTCCTGGTTTCCGCATCCTGAACCACCTTCTTCACCTTCTCGCTGGTATCCCCAAATTCTTCCTTGACTGTCTTGAGCTTATTGATCGCATTGGACAGGTCCATGAAGGTCACAGGCTTCAGCAAGTAATCGATGCTGTTGAGCTTGAAGGCATCCAGGGCATATTCATCGTAGGCAGTCGCAAAAATGACCGGGATATTGACCGGGTGTTTTTGGAAAATTTCGAAACTCAGTCCGTCCGTCAACTGAATATCAGAAAAGATCAAGTCCAGCGATTGATCATTTTCCTGCAACCAGGCCACCGATTCTTCTACGCTTTGCAGCTTGCCCAAAATCTTGATGTTGCTATCGTACTTGAGTAGATAGCGTTCGATTTTCTCTGCGGCCGGTATTTCGTCTTCAATGATCAGGACGTTCATGCCATCTCTGGTTCGGTTGGAATTAAAATTGGAATGCGAATTTCGGTAATCTCAGCGTTTGATGAAAACCGTATTTTCTTTTCGGTGTAGAATTCGTAGGCTCGCTTAATATCAGCAATATCCAGCACCGGTGGTGAAAGCTTTTCTTTTCTTGTACTCACCAACACCAGGTCATCTTCATGGATCACAATCTCGACCTCCAGTGATTGTATGCTGGAATGGATAGACGCCCGGATCAGCCACTCGACAATGGTCAACAAAGTCCCGGGAACACACAACGCGTCTCCAAAGGCATTTTGCTTGAAATCCACATCAATGCCCTGGTACCAAAATAAATTGATCAGGTGTTGTACTGCATTCAATTCCTCTTGTAAGGAGGCCAGTTCTGAACGGTTACTGCTTAAGATGTAGCGATAAACCACGGAAAGCTCATCGATCAATTCGTCTGCAGAATCGATTTGTTCATCACTGATGGCGATCAAAGATTCTAAACTTTCTAATAATAGATTAGGGTTCATCCCCCGCTTGAAGTTCCGGAATTCAAACTCAAGGCTTTCTTTCAGGATTTCTTCTTCTTCGAACTTCATCTTGTTTTCCTTGTATAGGAAAAGATGGCTAAAGTGAAGCGTGAGGTACATCATCACCATGAAACCATAAATACCCAGGAAAATATTGAACTCCGCCGCACTTGGGTTATACCCCAAAACCTGGCTGAAGTACGCTTCCACCACCATGTAAACGACGAACGCCATACAAGCCATGGCCACCAGAAGCTGCGCAAGGACTTGTCTGTTAAAAGACCAGCTTTCTGTCCGTCGCTCAACGACTATCATGGCGAACCGGACCAACTCCAGGATCAGATAAACCAGCACAATACAGAGATAGACCTCCGTACTGGCAAACAATTCATCTAACTGTCCAATGGAATTATTGATCAGCAGAATGAGTAAATAGATCACCAACCCGATGAAAATCGGGCCAATGAGCCGGAACAGCAGGTTATGGATAAAGAGCTTTTTCATAACCGTAGCAGGGGTAACAAAATAGAAAATTCTTCTTCATCCTTCACCTGAATGTCTTTTTTGTTCAGGAGCATGTACCGGTTCTTGATGTTTTCGAGTCCAATCCTGAATGAAGTGGTCTTTGCCGGTTTCTTGGTTTTATTATTGCTTATGACCAACCAGTTTCCAGAATTGTACACGTGAATTCGCAACTGATTATCTTTTGAGATCACATTGTGTTTCACTGCATTTTCCACGAGCAGCTGAATGGTCATCGGCGGGATCACCGTGTTCAACGCCCGATCCGATAACTCAATCTTGATCTGTACCAGATTTTCGAAACGTACGTTGAGAAGGTATTTATAAGCTCGGACGAAATCCAGCTCCTTTTCCAGGGGAATAATCGGCTGTTTTTGGGTATCTAAGGTAAATTGATAGGTAGTCGCCAATTGGCGAATGAAATCTTCGGCCTTATTCAAGTCTTTGTACAGCAAGGAAGAAATGGTGTTCAGGCAATTGAATAGGAAATGCGGGCTCAATTGACTTCTCAGTGCATCTAATTGCAAAGCCATCTGTCTTCGTTCGTTTTCTACAAACTGCAATTGAGCAGTGGAGAATTGATAATAAGAATATACGGCAAAGTAGATCACATTATAGATAAGTGTGATCAAAAGCAGAATAATGTCAAGTTTGACCAGGGTCTCGTAATCGTCCGACACAAAAATTTGGAAGGGCATCACCACCAATGCCCAAATCAAAATCAGCGAGCCAATGATTCCCACGATGAATCGGCCACCAAGATTTTTGCGCCAGGGGATGAACTTGTTGAGCAATAAGTTCATCGTGTGTGAGCCCAGCGCCACCAAAAGTCCCACCAGAGCACTGTAAACGCCACTTTCGAAGGTAAGGTCCGGGAGCAGTACTTCGCTAAACGAAAGGTAGCTGTACAAGAGTAGCCCCAGAGCCATGCCCACGAATGCTGCTGCAAAGAAATTTCTCAAAGCCAGGTTAGTATGGGTGAGGATGTTTTGCACACTCCAATCTAGTGAAAAGTCAGTAGCTAAAGACCAAGAGTAACCATTTTTGTTGTGGTTCCTCTCAGTCTTTTTGGAGCGTGAAAAGTCTTTTAATCAAGCGCCTTCATTGCGCGTCCATAATAGGTGTCTGAACTGATCTCTCTGGCAATCGATCGATACAGTCTGCGCAGTTCTTCGCTCCCGGAATCATTGATATAATCTGAAAGGGAGATCAACGCTTGCGACATGTAGTGATCCGAATTGATGTCCTGGGCGCTTTCGAGTAAACTGGTCACCAAATCGTCATCGAGATCCGCATCGTCCGCGGCACGGATGATAATCTGACTTGCGTAATGATCGGATCCAATGTCACGAACTGCTAATTTGAAAGATTCTTTGGACTCCTGTCCAAGTTTCTGCTCGGCTACGATCTTGGTCAGCAAAACATTGCTGTAGTGATCTGAGCTTATATCATCTTCAATCTCATCGATCATTCTACTTAAGGTCTTGTCATCCAGATCTCGCTCCAGCAATTCCTTGAATAATTCCGTTTTATAATGATCAGAGCTGATATCACCAGAAGCATCGAGGATTACCCAAAAGCTTTCATCGGAGATTTGATCTAACTCCAGTGCGTCGCGGAACAATTCACTTTGATAATGATCTGAGTTAATTTCCCGAGCCGTTGCTATTACCTGGCTGATCAATTCATCCGTCAGGTTACGCTCTTCCAGGGTTTCCCGAAGCACTTCCGATAGATAATGATCAGAATTGATTTCTTCTGCGGATTCCAAAACAGCAACCAGGAGATCACCTTCTACGTCCGTCCGAGTTAATACTCTTTTCAGGATCTGTGATCGGTAATGATCGGAATTTACCTCCTCACTGGCCTCTATAAATGCCTTGGAGGTAGCTGCATCCGCAAAGAATACACGTTCATTGTCTTTCAGGATCTCTGTCAAATAGTGGTCTGAATTCACTTCACGTGCTGCACCTTCGATAACGGCCACTAATTCGTTCGTGCTTAGACCATCTTTATCCATTAAAATATTGATGTAGTGAGATTTTAGATAATCGCTATCCAGGCGCTCTACCTCATCCATCACGCCACGGGCACCGTCCTGTCGATAAAAGCGATTCACACGAGATTCTGCACCAATAGTGGTAGAACGCACAATATCAGGAAGCACTTCTGCCAACCATTCGCGGCCTTCGGGCTCGAAATCCATGCGTTCGCGACCCACGAAATATTCTTTAGTAAGGTTTCCACGACTATCGGATTCGATGATCACTCGTCGTTTGCTTCCAAAAGCAGAACGAGTAATTTCGAAATAGCCTCCACGAGATACGCTTACAATGTCTTCGTCATTATCCGACAACTCGAAATCTCCTTCGAAATCAATCTTGTAGGACTTTTGCCAATCGTTAAATTTGATGGTTGTTCTTCCGTTTCGGGAATACTCAGTTTTTCCCTTGCTCACACTGACCGAAATTTGAGCAACAGAAGTTTGGGGAATGAACAAGATGCAAAGGGCGGCAAGAATGCCGAGCCCTATTGCAAGATTTTGGAGTTTTTGACCTTTCGAGTTCATCATGACCGTTAATTTTTGACCTTTTAACTTGATACAAACTTGAAGTAACAACGGCAAGGAAAAAACCACTTTGTAATGAGTTGTCACAAAAATGTACTGAATTGCAGCAGCAATGTCTTGGGGATCAAATAGCGTGAAACAACAGGATATGGACGTATTATCTATGGTCAAAAAGCAACTCAATACCCGGGAATGGCTGTTGGCACTTACTTCAGGTGGATTCATGTTTGTCGTACTGTATTTATACAATGCCTTTAATATTCAGACAGGCACTTCCTATTCAGGGCATTCGCTCCTGTTCCGATCTATTTGCTTTGGTTTGATCACTTTTCTGTCTGTAGGAGCACAAGAATGGTGGATCCGACAGAGGTTAATCATCGATTCCAGAAAGAAGAGAGCAATTTGGTATGCAATAGAGATATTAGTCACAGCCCATTTAGTCTATCTCCTTTTCAATTATTTCTGGGCCTGGAAGGAATGGTATTGGATCAGTTACGGTCTGATGATGATAGAAGTACCCATGGTATTGGTGATCCCCATTTCAGTAGTATCCATTCTTTTCAAAGAACCAAAAACTGAATTGGACCTTCTCGTTCTGAAAGCTGAGGGTGGTAAAGTTTCTTTGGCCATCAAACCACAAGACTTGCTTTTCATCAAGGCAGAAGAGAATTATGTTAACATCCATCATTTGATCAATGGGCAGGTAGAAAAACAACTGATCCGCAAAACCATGAAGGAGATTCTACAAGAACTGCGTGATCAACCAAACATGGTCAGGTGCCACCGCAGCTATTTGATCAATCGCACCAAAATTCTTCGGCTGGTTCAATCACCGAAAAAACTCGAACTAGACCTGGGGTTCAATTCGATCATTCCCGTTTCCAAGACCTATCAGGAAGAGGTGTTGAAGTCGGTAGAGGAGTGAGGAAAGCCTGTAGGGCCTAGTCCCACTTTTCAAAGGGGGTGGCCGAAGGTCGGGGGATTTTTCGTCACTCCTCAGGAAATTTCATCCCAAAACCACTTAATCGTTATATAATCAAACATTCTGATCACAATTTCGCTGAACGCTACTCAATGAACATGAAAATCAAAATCGCATTACACTTATTACTTTTTAGTTCTCTCATCCAGGCACAGGAACTCACAGGTCTTTGGATGGTGGAGGAAGTCCGTGTAGGAGAAGAAACGATGACGCCCGTCGCCAAGTGGTTTAAATACGATGATGATGGTACCTATACCGGAGGAAATGGCTGGCTACAAAATGATGAAGGGATCTGGCGATTTGATCTGGAAGCTCAAACATTGGAGACCAAAAACAGCTACGGATTAGAGGATCCATTTGGCCCCTTCAAGGTGTCTGCAAAAGACAATAAAATGATCTGGGAACGAAAAGAAGAGGGCATGAATGTCATCGTGACGCTCAGTAGAACGGACAAGCTCCCTAAATCTCCCGCTGACTGGCTGGTCGGTATATGGGGATTACAGGCTGCTGAAAAGAATGGTGCGGATAACCTGGAAAGTTTAGATGCTGAAAGAAAAATCTACTTTTTCATTCGTTGGGACCGGGTGGTGATCCAGCGCAATGACAAAGGGGAAAGAAAAACAGGATACTGGCACATCCACGGACATAGGCCAGAAGTGACTTTTTTACCTCATGACAGTCAATTGCCTGCAGAAACCTGGCGAGTAGAACCCGGACCAAAAGCCTTGGTCATGACAGGAATTTCGGATACAAATCGAGATCAGGTATTGAAGTTTGGGAGGTTAAGGGATTTTCCGGAGTAATGGAGTTTTGTTGTCTTCAATAGCTTGTATACACGAACTTGATTAGATGTAGCGATCAGTGAATTTCATACCAAACCGCCTTCTTGTTTATTTTATAGTACTCTCTTTCATTAAACGATAATTCGATAGTAGAGTCTTTGCTATGAATTGTCAGGCCCTCAAAAGACTTACCACCAGGTCTACCAATACCTACAAACACGATGCTATTGGCCTCTAATTCAAAATTAACTTCAGATCGATCTACCGTAGCAGTAATTTCCGATTCAAAATGGTCATGTGCCCCTTTTTTTGGCTTCTTGTCAATGTTCACAGAACTTTTAAATGCATAAGAATTAGCCTGTAGGTCATTACTGAAACTAATTTTCACCGGTACAGATGTTTCGGAACGATTGATTAAGTAGAAGTCATAGCTAATGCTACATCCACTGAACACAAAACTTAAGAATATTGCCTTAATTATTCTTGATTTGTTCATTGGGTGATTGGGTTGCTAAAAGTATCTGAACTTAAACGTGATTGTCATTAAGTTCTCTTCTCATCTCAGCAATTGGATATTTTTCTACTTTTCTTCCCTTGGATTTACTATTTCACGTTGAAAACATATTTCCAGTCTAAGTTGTCTAGTTCTTGATTGGACAGTTTAATCTTATACTTAAACTTTTGTTGCTCACAGATTTCTTTCCAAGTGAGGTTTTTCATGTGCTCTTCCTCAATAAAAAACAATCTAATGGAATCGTCTAGACAATAGACCTTTGGCATATTCGGCTTCCCAAACCCAGCAAAATGAGATGTACTATCTGGGTCCAATCTATTAATTGGAAAAAAAACTTCTCTTTTCTTTCCAAATTCATCATAGGCAGCATCTCCCCAATCGAGTTCATAAAATACTTTGTTTTCTAAAGTCAATTTCCGTTCACAAGACACACATACGTACCACGTTCTGTCGGATATATTTGTGATCTCCAAAAGTCCCGTCTGCATAGGTGGATCATATGATGGGCATCCAAATGAGCAAACAGCTAAAAAAATTAATAAGAACCTTCCCCCCATGCTGAAGTTGATAATAATATTAATCGAAGCAAACCAATATTTTTAACTGGAAACCTTGGTGTTGGGCTATAATTACTGCCGAAATATTGCTGAGACAAATAGTTAGCCCAAGTTTCGGTCCAATAGGTATTATGGCTATGATTGAATGCCGCACTTAATAAACTTGCTTTTCCAATATGAGCGTAGAATCTAGCATTTCCAAGCCTCTTTGCTTGAAGGATGTGGCCAAATTCATGCTGCATTAATTGTATATCAAAGTTTTTTGAAAATACTCCTTGCCCAACAATAATTCCCTTTCCAGGCAAGGTGACACCTCCAGACCAATGGTTTTTCGAATCGCGAAATGTCCCCAATTCTCTTGATTCAAAAATTTTCACACCCTCAAATTTGCCCCTATATTTCGCATCTAATATAGATGCAGTACCCACTTTAATATTATGTGCACCTATTCCATTCGAGATATCGAATGTTCTCTTGCCAGAAAAAAACCTAGCTCCATTTCTATGAGCTTCTATTCCTGTATATGTACCACCAATCGCACCCCCTAAAGCAGCTCCTTGCCAAATACCTTTTCCAATTTGTTGACCAGATATTGCGGCATTCACTCCTCCTGCGGCACCACCACTTATTGCTCCTCTGGCAAAACCGTCTATGAATCCACCACCACTGCCAACAAGAGAGGTGGCTCCGGCACTAGTGGCTGATCCAACTGCACCGCCTACAACACCGGAGCCAACACCATGGAAACTTGCGACCGCTATTTCCGCTCCCTGCGCTCCACTCAGCCAAGCATTGGTACCTCCAACAATTGCGCCACCGTATCCCCATCCTGCCGGACCTAATGTACTCAAAGCACCTGCTGCTGCTCCTGCACCATAAGCTGCCGCTCCTCTACCGATAGTTTCCCAAATATTACCCCCTGCCAGGTTTCCTTGCAGGGCATTATGAGTAAGGTTTACCGCCCCTCCTATGCCTGCGGCAATAGCTAAATGGGCCCATTCACCATCCGGATCAACAAAGTTCACTGCATTATTCCCAATCCCAACATAAGGGGAAGCGAATTGGTTTTGAGGATCCATACCAAAAAACCTTCCCAACTCATCATCATAGAACCGGGCCCGAAAATTGTGCAATCCTGTTTCAGCATCATATTCCTGGCCCTGGAAGCGGTAAGGGTTGTTTTCACTTACCGTGCTATTCATCAATCCGCCCATCGGTAGATAATTGTAGGTACTGGAGACCGTGCCATTATCTTGTAAGACAATACGAGATGAGCCTAAGTGATCTTTTAGTACAAAATAATCTCCACCTGTTTCTTTAGTTGCGATGAGGCCTGAAGATCCATTAATGAAGCGCACGACACTTTCATTTCCTAATTGATCCTTGGTGCGGATCGCAATCGGATAATCATTCAGCCCTCGTATATAAATGGTTTTAATGTCTGATGATCCATTAAGTTCTTGATCTCTTTTATAAACCCTTTCCCCTCCAGGACCGTATTGGAAACTGGTTTCATAATCAGGGATAACTCTGCTTGCTTCAAAACCTTGAGTAGCCTGGAATCCTTTTTCTAATGTGATTTTAACTCCTGCTTGCCGAACGTAATTTTTACCACCAGAACTAGTTAAGGAGAGATCATCACTAACAAAAACATCATTCGCTCCAAGTTGTAGCCCATTGGGAAGCCGATCAAGCTTAATCACTTGATTATCATATGGGTCATAGTCAATATCAGCAAAACCCTTCGGTAGCATTCCTTTTACATTCCCGTTGCCATCATATTGGAAGTTGTTGCTTCCGTCATTGTCTGTATTTATGACCTTGTTAGTGCCAAAAGTGTATTCGTAGGTATGAGGTTGTGAACCCCTGAAATAGCTTTTGATATTGCCATTAGCGTCATATCGGATCTCTTTATTTGCTCCAATGCCAACGTCATAGGTATTATCCGAAGTGTGATTAGCGCTCGTCAAACGGCCCATTTTATCATAGTCGTATTCATAAGTGTAGTTTGACGGCCTTGAGGCTCCACTCCAAAGCCCACTTTTGAATGTGTAAGCTGTACTTGCAATTAACCCGTTATAAAACCCTGCGTTATTGTAACCTCCGGAACTATAATTCAGGTCTTCTCTGAAGTAAGCATTGTCAATACTTGTCAACCAATCTCGGATGTCATAACTAAAAGTGGTAGTTACACCTTGATCATCCAGCTTCTCTTGATACAGGTTGCCAAAGCCGTCAAAACTATACGCTGCATATCGGTCTGTGTTTCCAGGTGTGCCTATCGATTTCAGTAAGCCATTCGTATCAAAATAAGTTGTGCGAATCGTAAATCCATCGTAGGATTCATCGATTAGATTGCCCGAGTGATCGTAAGTATAGCTTACTACATGAGGTATTGTACTATAATCATACACATAGAGGCTAACCGTTGTTACCCGGTCATACTTATCGTAGGTGTAAGTTTCCTTGCTCTCAATATCTGATGAAGCATCGCTGTTATAAGCCGTTTCAATCAGGTTATTTAATCCATCATAGGTATACTTAACCCTCCAGGTAGCTATGCTTGATGGAATAGTTGTCGTGCCTGCTAATGAGGACCAATTGGTAGCCCAGAGGCCTTCTTCGGTTAATTGACCAAAACTATTATAACGGAAATACTTGATGTCGTTGGACCCAGTTTTGATAAATTTAACTCGTCCGATTTCGTCATAGATATAGTACATGGTACCACCATCTGGGGTACTTTCTTCAGTCAGTCTACCTGATACATCGAATTTACGGATAGTAGAATACGCATCAGCAGGAGGTGTACTGCCGTCCGCTGGCAATGTCGGCATTTGATGATTATTAGGTGGTGCTACTTCAGCCGTTCTTGTACCATCCTGATAATGATATTTCGTATAGAGGAAATCATGAACCACATTACCTGAGGCATCCACCATATCTACTTTGCCTTGTTTAGTCAATACCAGACTACCACTTTTATCATAAAACGAAATTACTTTGCCTTGTTCAGGGTCTTCGACCCTTACTGCATGATATTCGCTTGTGGTATAACCTGGTCCCATGTAAAAATCAGAAGAGGTTATCGGAGCATTTGAACTATAGGTTCTGGATGTTGTTTTCGTTCCTCCCCATACAGAGTAATCGGACCCAGGAATGCCATTCTTAAATGTTCTTCCTAATGGAGAAGCCTCATAACTGGTAGAAGCATACAGGTGTTGTTGATTGCCGTTGAGAGAACTGATCTCTCCCGTGAGGATTCCTGTCGTAGCATTGAAATTAGTAACAAAACCTGGTCGATATGAGAGGCTGACATTATTCCGTGTGGGTTTGGTTTGATAGATTGGACGAGAAAGTGCATCATACCCTGTTTCCGAAATCAGGACATGGCCATTAGATGCTCTGCTCATCGTTTGGGTGGACTTGCCTGTGGCATCAAAGAAAGAGACACTTTCTACTCCATTGGTGTAAACAGCCAGGTTGTCGATGTACCAGGTACTTGCTACCGTACTTCCATAATTCCTAAATCCTATTTGCTGAATTCCTGAAGTGGTCGACCTAAATGGCAGTGTACCTAAGTAACGACCATCGAGGTAATAGTCAGCCTCATCTGTATAAGTATCAGCGACAATTCGAATTCGATGTAAATAACCCTCTATATCCATATCGACATTGAGTGTATCCCAGGTACCAGTATTAGTAATCAAATCATCGCCACTAAAAGCAAGCCAAAGAGCAGATTCACTTCCGTCAATCGTCCGGTTCCAGGAACTACCACCTGCAGCAAAGCCGAAATTATCCAACCAGCTCTTTTCTTCCTCCACCCAAACGTCAAACTCAATAGAAACTTCACCTGTCAGCTCTTGCCCAAAATTGTAATAGTAGCCGCTATTGCTACTGGTAGTATTAGAATTCGTGTGTACAAGCCTGTTATCAATCAAATTCCATGATGAAGCGGCATGTGAATATTCTGTCCACTGGTCTCTTTCATAAGAAAAATCATCTGCCAGACTTTCAAGTCCACGAGGCCGTACAGACATTACTCTTGATGGATTTGAGGCATCGAAGCTTCCACCAATTTTTACAGAACTACCTCCATGTTGAGAACTGATGATCCGGTTATCCGGATCTACATTGACAATTGGGTTCTGCCAGGCGTTGCTCAATGTTTTGACCATCATTCCATCTTCATCCAGCGCTTCTATCATTGTCTTGGTTTCGTCATCATAGCCAGAAGTTGTGGCATAAGCATCCGCCGGATACACGCGGAAATGATCTACGGTGGATTCCGTTCCATTGCCATAAAAACCATGGAATGAGCCAGAGGGGTCGGATGATGATGCTGTATATGTGATCACTTCTTCTCCATCTACATAAGCTGAGATTTCGTTGCTGGATCGCTTGATTCTTATCGAATGCCAGTCATTAAAACCAACATTAAATGTATAAGTGCCTACCTGAGTACTTGCTTTAAATAGCCTAATGACACCATTTTCCTCTATTCTAAGAGAAAAGCCTTCGTTTTCCGAAGGGTCTACCGAAGAGGCGTTGAACTTGAAACTATTATAACCGGTTCCGAAAACTCTGATTTTAAAGTCAGCAATGAAGGAAGTGGGATTTAACAACGCATTACTGGGGAATGCTTTTTTAGTCCCTCCGCTGAAACTCAGAAGGCCATTGCTGAACGCTGTGCCACTCCAGAGATTGTTCTGACCGTTCCCAAAATCCTCGTAAAAGACTTCATTTGGAGAAGCATTATAAACGGACCCCATTGGAAGGTTTCTGTTATATCCATAGATATGGGTGGTACGTTTCTCATAGATATCCTCCTCTTCAATTACACTTCCCAATCCATCTCTTTGAACGATTGTACCTGTTAGTAACCAATCACTTGGTGAGTTGGTCGTCTGCCAATCAGGAAAAGTACTACTCCCCCCTTCCCACGTAAAACTAGAGGATGGAGCCCAATCACCGGACCATTGTTTCCAGCGTGAGACATTACTAGAGGCGGTCGTTCCGTTGAGCCGGGATTCTGTTTGTACGACAGGTGAAGCAATGCCTTCACTTAAGTCCAAATCATAAACCTCCCAGAAATACGTATTAAAACTTTCAACCCGATCGCTATTTCCTTTTGAGTCAATATTGAAATACTCTGTCTCCTTAAGTTGTCCTTCAATATTATAAGTGAAATAAGTGCTTTTAGTGACGCCATGTAATTTTTCATCGGTGCGATTTACTCGGGTGAATAACGGAAAGTTGGAGTACCCTAGTTGTGAGCGAACCATGGTTGTATAACCGGTTTTTGCCTCACTAACTAATACTCCCGATGAGTTGTAGTTTGAAACCTGATAAGGTGAGCCTTTAAGGATCGCATGGTAAAGGTTTTCCGTACCAAAATTTGCCCCGGTGATATCTTGACCATTGAAGAATTGCGTATCCACATGACCGAAAGGCTTTGAGGAGGTGGAACTACTCCCAGGGATAGTTGATACTTTCTTAAAATTTGCTGTTCCGGCAGCATCCACTCGTGCCGAACTCCCCTCGTAATCAAAAGAAGTGTAGGTATTTTGGAAGCCATCAAACGAAGTTACCCTTATCACAGGATGTGCCGTTATGTTTCCTTCTACCTGCTGGTCAATGATTCTCCACAAATGAATCTGATTATCATCATAAAACGCGAAGGAGGTCGCACCAAATTGACTCAATTCATATTGGCTAATAATATCTGGAGAAGTAATCGATATGCTCGAAGTATTGACATGATTACCTTCTCTGAAATAAACTTCACCAATTCCATTAACCCCATAATTGGTACCTCCTGTTTTTATCGAAGTTGTAGATCCCGAAAGCGCGGTAAATGTTCCGTTAGCATTTCTAATATACGTTTCTCCCGTTGCCGACCCATTAGATCGATAAGTCGAAAAACCGTTTTGAAGATTGAAAAAACGTGAAGCCGGAAGTCCAGAAACATTTACCTGTGTCCACGTAGAAGTGTTTGGATTGTAGCTATAGAAGTAGTTGAGGTCATCAATAATGTAAAAATCTTCGTTCAAAACTGGAGGATAAGACTGAACTCCTTTCGAGAAGTCCCTTACTTTCCAATTATTGCCATCATACCGCCCAATCCGATAATCTTGATCATTGTCATCATAGTCCCGCATGAAAAACAAATTATTGTTGAGGGAGTGGAATTCAATGTCATCACCATTTAATGCCAAGATCTGCTTGCGCTGGAAATTTCCGTAGTTCTCATCCCATTGATAGACATACTCCGGATTCTGAGAGGCAGCAACATAAGCAAAACTGTTGGAGCTGTGCCAACTTGAAAAGCTATTTCCGGCAAATCGAATTCCTGAGGGGACTGTACTCTGCTGAAAGACATTCTCTTTATCCAAATAAAAGAACCAAAGGTTGTCGGGATCACCATCTTCATCATGAGCAAAAATGAAGTTATTGGTGGCCGTGCCAAAAAATGTACCTGTCACCGGAAGCCCAATATTGTCATATGCCCAACCGGAGGTTGTACGCTTATACAATTTTAATTGCCCGCTCGATTTAGTCAATAATCCGGCAAATTTATCCCCAGCTAAGAGCGTTGGCGTTCCACTGCCTACATCGAGGTGATGTTTTTGATGTTTCCATTGGTTGGTACTATAATCAAGGTACGCTCTGTATAAATAGTGGTGGTTGGATTGTGAAGATGGACCAATCATCGCAAAATGATCCGCCTTTAGTTCAATCTGAAAAGGATCGTCAAATTGAAAAACATTCCAACCAATCCCTCGTGGGGCTACATCTTGACCTGTCAGATTTGTGATATCAAAAAGTTCTTTCTTCTCCCAGGCGCCATCCCAATAGTGCAACTCAATTATTGCAGTATCAGAAGATGGGTTATACCATGCAATCACTGTGTAATTTGGGGTTGACCAAATTCGATGTTCGGTGAAACCTCCACCAGCAGGGGGGTCAACTGAAATATTGAGATCTCCTTCGGAAAGAACCACCGAACCATAAGTGAAAGATGTAGTAGCTCCTGTGGGGGATGTCACCGTTTGCAATTTACTGGCATTGGTTCCAGAGCTTATGTAAGAAAATTTGATAGGATCAGAAGCATGTCCTTCTATGTTGTAGGATTCTACTTCGGTCAGTACTCGTTTCCTGGTATCATAGTGTTGCGTTCCATCAAAATTCAACACATTGTACCTGAGATCAATTTTTTCTATCAGGTTTCCGAATTCATTGAATACCTGAACCTCATCAAGGAATTTCTTTTCATATCGTTCTTGATAAGCGTCGGGCTCCGACTTTTCTGTATGAGGCTCATAAAACTCCCAAGTAGATTTATCTGTATAAACGAGATCGATTATGACTCCATCAGAGAGGGTGATTTCATCAAGATAGGATGCTTCGGTATGATATTGACCTGTTCCGGATACTGCAGAAACTCGATTCTCCACATTTTGATAGGTATATTCTACATCATTACCCCATTGGTCGTGCACCTTTGCTAAATTCCAAACCAGGCCCTGTCGAGATTGATTGGTCGTATTGGCACTATTACCTATCCAATTTCCCCACTTTACCACCCATTGGACCGCAGTAGGATAATCATTTTTACCTCCGTAGATATAGGTCATTCCATCCCGCTTGATTTCCCAACGTTCCAGACTTGGGATGAAATAGATGCTATAGGGCATGTGATTTTTCGTTCGGTATACTTCCGCGGTATAGCTGCTTTGTTTATCCTCCGAGAAATACGATTGCGTTCCAGTATAGATCAAGGCATTGAGCCCTCCTTCTGATAGGAAGAAATCATCATCTTCTCTAGTTCCTGTCAGCTTGTGATCAACAATAATCTGAGGAAACCCAAAACTCCAGCCCCAACCAACAGTTGAAGTTGGCGCTTCTCTATTCCAAACATCTGAAGCTGAAGATAGACCGGTGGTATTGTATCCCATGGACACATTGACTGGAATACCTCCTGGGGCAGAGGCCGAAACCAAATTTAATGGAAAGGCTACCTCACCGGTGAACAGATTCACGCTGTTCTGAAGAAATCCCAGGTTGGTAGACTGAAGGGATAGTGACTCTGAAGAAGTTTGCACCAATGCTTCATCCTGGCTAAAGGCTTGCGTCAGCGTTGATACGATTGCTAGAATAGTAACAAAGTACTTCTTGAGCTTAGTTGTCGTCATTGTTTTAGTCATCACAGTTTGTCTTGAACATCGTAAAAGTGTGGAATTCAATTGAATATTTCAATGATAACTTCACCAACATACTGAAATTCTTAATCTAAGTATCAAAAAAACCAATGAACGTAAAAACGGTTTGGTGGATTGCTTCCCAGTTCTTTACATATGACATCAGTTGTTTGTCCTAAAAAAGAAAAGTCATCAAACCTTCCAATTCCCTATTTCTCGGGAATGAAACTTTGATGACTTATGATGAGAATACCGGCAGTTATCCAGCCGGGCCAAAAAACAACGCTATTCCTTACAGCGTCACATTAAAATTTTCGAATATCCCTTCAGGAACTTCTGTAAGTACTTGTACTTCAGATAGGTCTCGGTCACCGCGATCATCGGATAACAGGATATTGCCCATCTGCTGATAATTGTCCCAGGGCAATGTGAACCTTGCTGCCGTGTCCGCCGCATTGGCATAATAGGCCCATTGTTTTACCAGATTATCGGTTTCGGACACCCACACATTGTAGGCATTTTGTGGTGTTACTCCCACCGATTCAAACGTCAATCGGACCACTTCTGATTGTTCTCCTGTCTGCGTCGTATCCTTACCTACGTAGCTTAAGGTTACTCCGGAATCCTTCAACTTGAAGGGCATCACCAACCAGTAAGAATCATTGATCCAGATGCGCTTACCACGATCAAGGTATTTGGTCAGCGAGTCTGGCTGAGTAATTTCCTCACCAGACATCCACAGTTTTCCCTCCATGCTTTTTTCATTGAGGATGATCTTATAGTCCCTACTGGGAACTTCAATGCGAACATCTCCAGTATGCTTGTCCCAAAGCAGGGTTCGCCCACCAAAGAAGTTCCAAAACAAGTAACGGGTTTCATCATAGTTCTTTCGACCACCCATCGCTTTCATGACTTCATCAGCAATTGCGATGGCTTTTGAATCGGATGCCGCATTAAAACCAGGCGCCGCAGGGTTTTCCGGTTTATTTTCTTGTTCCTTGGGGGCTGGAGAACTGCAAGCAGCAACCATTAATCCGATGGCTGAGATGAGTAGCAGTTGGTTAAAGTTTTTCATAATCGTAAGGTTGGATGGGTAGTAACAAAAAAGCGGCATGTCTGCACACGCCGCTTGGTAAAGTCACATGTCAAATGCTTTATTTTCCTTTTGACTTAAATTGATCAAATCGATTGTTCCCTTCCTGACGGGGGAACACATTGTCCTCCGTATTGGTATCTGCAGTTTGCATATTAGGATCAAGCACGATATTGGTCACTTTTTTATCTTTTGTAAAGATCTTAGAAATCTCTTTTTCATTGATTTTCCAGATCTCAGCGGGGATTTGCTCCAGTTCCTTACTACCATCTTCGTAAGTCCACTCGATCAAAAGTGGGGTCACTAATCCACCATTGTTCTTGAAAGTTACTTCATAGAAATTTTTATCTCCAATGGTCGCCTGGATTTTCTCTTCATTCAAGCGATCTCTGAAACCTCTGTACATTTCATCTTTTAATCCCTGGAATACGAACGTTTCCGCTGCATCACCAAAGTTGGCTGTACCATCACCGTCAATCGCGGCATCTTCCACCTTCACATTCCTGGTCTCTAATCCATTTTCTTCGTTCTCCATGCGGTACCACTTCACATTTTCGACGGAAACATCTACATAATCCGTGGTGTAGAACCAACCTTTCCAGAACCAATCCAAATCCACCGCAGACGCATCTTCCATGGTTCGGAAGAAATCTGCTGGAGAGGGGTGCTTGAATGCCCAACGTTCAGCGTAAGTTTTGAACGCGTAATCGAATAACTCAGGTCCCATCACTGTCTCTCTCAAGATGTTGAGTGCTGTCGCAGGTTTTGCATACGCATTAGCACCAAACTGGCGAATTTGCTCCGAGTTGGTCATAATCGGTCGGGCCAGGCCATTGTCACCTCTCATGTAAGGGACAATATTTGCCGCAGGTCCTCTTCTTGAAGGATATTCAGGATCCCACTCTTGCTCTGTCAGGTACTGCATGAAAGTATTCAACCCTTCGTCCATCCAGGTCCACTGTCGCTCATCAGAGTTGATGATCATAGGGAAGAAGTTGTGCCCTACTTCGTGAATGATTACGCTGATCATTCCGCGTTTCACGGCATCTGTATATTTCCCATTTTTGTTAGGGCGGCCAAAGTTGAAGCAGATCATTGGGTACTCCATGCCAATAGATGCCGTGTGTACGGAGATCGCTACTGGATAAGGGTACTCGATCGTATGCTTAGAATAAGTTTTCAGGGTTTGGGCCACTGCAAGTGTAGAATACTCTTCCCAAAGCGGGTTGCCTTCTTTTGGATAATAAGACATGGCCAATGGCGCATTGTTATCGCTTAATTGTACCGCCATCGCATCCCAGATGAATTTTCGGGAAGCACAAAAAGCAAAATCACGAACATTATCCGCTTTGAAGCTCCAGGTCTTCGTTCCGGAAGCTTTAGATTTCTCTGCTTTTTTGGCCTCTTTTTCAGTAACAATCATTACTGGCTTATCGAAAGTATTCTGAGCTTTTTCGAATCGCTCCATTTGCTCAGAAGTCAGTACATCGCCTGCATTTTGAAGTGTACCACTTGCCCCCACGATGAAATCGGAAGGTACCGTGATGTCTACTTCATAATCTCCGAAAGTCAATGCAAACTCTCCTCTTCCAAGGAATTGCTTGTTTTGCCATCCTTCTACGTCATCGTATACCGCCATTCTTGGGAAGAACTGGGCAATCGTGTACAGGTAGTTATCATCTTCAGGGAAATACTCCAGTCCGGATCGGCCGCCACCGACGAGTCGGTTGTTGACATTGTATGCCCAGGAGATTTTGAATGTGGTAGATGCGCCGGAAGCCAATGGCTTAGGAAGATCGATACGCATCATGGTCTTATTGATCATGTAACGCAAATCATTGCCGTTGGCGTCTGTTACTGCAGTAATATCGAAGCCACCATCAAAATCATCTGAGTACTTTCTGAAACTAAACGCACTCATGGTCTCCTGCATTTTGCCAGTTTGTAGCAAAGGTGAATCGGAATCTTTCGCTCGCATGTTCTGGTCAAGCTGCAACCATAAGTAGGGCAATTCATCCGGAGACTGGTTGTAATACGTGATGGTCTCATCTCCGGAAATTCGCTGTTTCGAATCGTCCAGTCGAATGTCCATTTTGTAATCGGCCTTTTGCTGCCAGTAGTCTTTACCCGGAGCGCCGGAAGCCGTGCGATAGGAGTTGGGAGTAGGCAGACTTGTGCCTAATTGTTCAAATTTCTGATCCCACTCTGTGTCATGCTGCGCACCAGCCATAAAAAAGGCAAGTGACAAGCAAAGCAAGAATACTTTCTTCATTGTGTTTATAGTTCGAATGTGATAATAGGTCAATTTCTTTTTACCAGTATACTGCATCCAGTGCCAGACTCACGCCCACGGCAGCAACCACGAGCGAGACAATGATCTTCCAAATCCTGGAAGGAACACTGAAAACACGCGTCAAAATAAGAGTGATTATTAAAAAGATTGCAACAATAATTATTTGGCCCACCTCAAGAGCGATGTTAAAGGCGAATAGGGGTAGTACGATGGATTCTTCACCCCCTAACAGACTACGCAAATAATTGGAAAAACCCATGCCATGGATCAGGCCGAAAAAACCTGCATAGTAGATATTGACTTTCCATTTCCCTGATTTTTCTTCCGAGGAAGTAAACAGATTAGACACAGCTGTGATCACAATTGTGACTGGGATCAGAAACTCAACCAAAGCCGAGTCGAGGGGAATGATATCAAATGTGGCCAAAGCCAAAGTAATGGAATGTCCGATGGTGAACGCTGTTATCATGCCCAGGACGCCTTTCCATTGCTGCAATGAATACACGCAACTTAAAGCGATTACAAACAAAATGTGATCATATCCATTCAGATCCAGGATATGATCCAGTCCCAAACCAAAATACAGTTCAAATGCTGACATGCTAAAACCAGAAAAAAAATTTATTGCCGGACGAAATTAACCTGAAATATTCATGAATATTCTACTACAAAGTCAAATCATAAATAATTCAGGTTCAGAAATACCGTTGATCCTATTGGACTTCTATGGTTATTTAAGTTGTCTGTTAGATTTGCAATGCGAAATTTATCATCATGATCAAATCTCTATTTTGCTACCTGGTATGCTTGCCTGCCTTCGTTTTTAATGGTCCCTCAGTAGCGCACGACCGCCACCCTTTTCATATCAGTGTGACGGAGATCCTTCATAAACCTGAAGAAAAAGTGATCCAGATGACTGTCCGCTTGTTTCAGGATGATATGGAGCAAGGTTTGCAGGAGTTTACCGGCAATGTGGAGCTTGATATTCTTAATAAAGAAGATTCGGTCTATTTGACAGAAATCATTGGCCAATATGTGTTGAACAACCTTTCATTGACTACTAAAAAGGAATTGACACTCAATTATCTAGGCTTTGAATATGATAATGATGTCATATACTGTTATATCGAATCGGTGAAGGTCAAACCGTTTGATCAACTCACCATCTCCAATGAATTGCTTACTTCCACTTTTGATGATCAGGAGAACCTGGTGCATGTAAAGAAAGCCAACAAAGTGAAGAGCCTTCGAATGACCTCCAACAAAAGTCTGGAAACACTGGAGTGGGATACGAAGAAGTAGCACTTCGCACTTCGAGCACCTCAGTGCTCTTAAGTTTCTTTTAATTTTAGAATTCCCATCTTGAGACCGTCCGAGGAAGCGAGGTGATGGTCGTGATATAAGTTTGTAAGAAAGTTCGTCATGGTAAAAGCATGAAAG